>JAFLTA010000018.1 GCA_022510685.1 Lachnospiraceae bacterium
GTTGGAAAGCGGCTCATCCATCAGGAATACCTTAGGGCTACGAACGATAGCACGACCCATGGCAACACGCTGTCTCTGTCCACCGGATAAAGCCTTCGGCTTACGGTCTAACAAATGCTCAATATCAAGAATTTTAGCCGCATCATGTACTAACTTGTCAATTTTCTCCTTAGGAGTTTTTCTCAGCTTCAAACCGAATGCCATATTGTCATAAACAGACATATGCGGATACAAAGCGTAGTTCTGGAATACCATCGCGATATCACGATCCTTAGGCTCTACATCATTTACCATGTTATTACCAATCCAGAGCTCTCCCTCTGAAATCTCCTCAAGACCAGCAATCATACGAAGTGTAGTAGACTTACCACATCCGGATGGACCTACGAAAATGATAAACTCCTTATCTGCGATGTCCAGGTTAAAGTTTTTTACTGCGACAAATCCATTAGGATATGTCTTATTGATGTTCTTCAAAGATAAACTTGCCATTACAATGTCCTCCTGTTTGTCAATAATTTTTTTGTGCAGGGGAAATCTCCCCAATCACTCAACCTGTAAAATATAATACACTAAACAGATTTTTTTGACCATGGCACGATTTCACAAAGAAACTTTTGTGTTTTTGTACAAAGTGTATAGTATGATGATTTTTCATCGAAAATGCCGAATTCTAGTTAAATTTCAGTCGTATTTTCTGTGCAACATTGATAAATATCATCCTTCTATACGCTCAAATCCCTCCCCAATAACCTCTTTGGCATCCGTCACCACCACAAATGCCGTAGGATCCTCTTTTTTTATCACTCCCAGTAGTGCTCTCACCTGCCGTCTCCCGATAACACAGAGCAACACCGGTCGTTCTGTCCCGCTATAGTGCCCTCTAGCCATCATCTCTGTCACACCACGTTCTAGCTTTGACATGATTTCACGGGCAATATTCTGCCATTTATCCGATATGATCAATATCTGCTTACTCCGATTCAGACCTGTCAAAATATTGTCCATAACTTTGGAGGAAATATATACTGCCACCGTTGCATAGACGGCTTCTGCAATCCCGAAATATAATGCACCTGTAAAAATAATAAGTGCATCTGCAAAAAATAACAGTGTCGCCACGGAAAATTGCGGTAAATATTTTTTTACCAAACTGCCAAGTAAATCTGTTCCACCGGTAGAGTAGCCTCTGGCAAACACCAACCCAATGCCTGCACCTGTCAATACACCCCCGGTCACTGTCGCCAGAAAAAAATCCTCTTTTGCAACAGGCACCACCGGAATCAAAAAAAGCATCAGTGAAAAAAACAGATTGGCAATCAGCGATTTTGCTATATATTCCTTCCCCTTTTCAAAAAATCCCCAAATAAATATAGGAATGTTTAACAAGATGTTGATACTCCAAACCGGAAATGCAAACGGCATATACCCTGCAGATAAATGTGCAAGCAAAATCGACATACCGGAAAAACCGCCCGGCACCATTCCCAACGGATCATATACCAGATTAACAGCCAACGCCATCAGTGCCGTTCCCAGCGCCAATGCCGGCAATTCTGAAATCCAAAATTTTTTCCCCCACATATTCCCTCCTCCTGACCCACACGGAGTTTTTTGCTTTACAGGAAACGTGAAGGTGCCTATAAAGCAAAAAAAGATGATTCCATCATATGTAATCATCTTTTTTCTCATCGTCATTTTCTTCCAGTTGATTATTATATTGTACCACTTTCTTACGGAATATTCGTGCCTGTACGTCTTTTTTGACAGCCTGCTCCTTGACCAGTTTTTCATAAAGAGATTCTAAATGCAGCTTTTTGACCCATTCCGGTATCTCTTTTTCCTCTGCCAAAATCAACCCGACAACACCACCTACCGCAACACAGAGCCTTGCATGCAGCAATGGCAGATGCTCCATAATCCACTGCTCCTGCAATCCTGTCTCCAAATCCACCAACAATATGCCCGGTGTCTGATTGTTAATCTCATTAACCAGTGCGGCATCTTCCATTTCAGGGTCATAAGCACGCGCTCCTGCCATTTTTAACTCCGGCTGCATCCTCTGGCACCATGATTTCAACAATTCGACTTCCTTGTCGTTTTTTCCGATAATATAGAGACTCTGATCCCTCTGCCAAAGGTTTTCCAACATGACACCCAGGCTTTTACAACTGACCACCATGCCGCCTGCTTCTAAAATGTCCACATGATGGGCACTTAGCAGAGCTTCCTCTCCCGGCAAGATCAAATCCGCCTGACTAATCAGATTGCAGTACGATTCATCCTCTACTGCTAAATCCAACAACTCCGTGGAAGCAAATAAAATCACTTCCAGCTTTTCATCGGATAAATATTCGTTCATCTTCTGGATAAAAATGTCTTTCGTCATCATGTCAATATCTATATCCATTACTTTCACTGAAGCTTGCATTATTTTGTAATACCATCCTTGTTACTGGTTTGCATCGGCAGTACCCAGGATAATCTGTATGTCATATCCGTCCTCCACCATACCAACAGTTACCTCAGGATTTTTGAAATACTTCACTAAATCCTCCCCCTGTCCCTCTTTTTTGACAATAATTTGTGTCCGTGTTAAAGTTTCTTTTTTATAATCCCCTACTTGCGGCACCGTATACCCCTTTTCCTGCAATTTCTGCTGCGTTTTGCCCGCCAAACCTGTAATCTTACTTCCATTCAGCACAAGGATATTCAATCCCTTAGAACTTACTTTCTTTTTCTTTTTACTATCCTTGGATGTGTCCTTTGTTGCAGCCGGTTGTGCTGTTGTCTTCTGGGTTGTGGTAAGATCCTGCGGCTCTGTATATGGTGTCACATTTTCCACTAAATTTTTGAAAAACTTCTTAGCCGCTTTAGTATCCACTACAAACAACTTGCCATCATAGCTTCCCGGAACTCCCCAGTAATGGAACAGCTCCACATTCATCTTCTCGTAACTCTCAATGTAGCCTATCTTGTTGGTCACGGTAAGATTGGAGTTCACTCTGTCATACTGTGCCTGAATAAATTCTACTATTTTCTTTTCATCTCCCTGAATATCCTTAAGTTGGTTAATATATGCCTCGCTGGCACAGGAAATTTTCATTTTCGTCTTCGTGCTGGTAGAAGATGAAGGGGGCTCTGATGCTTCCGGCACAGGAGACGCCGTCGCGTTCGGATCCTGCGTTTTTTTATAGCTTACCTTTACTTTGACCTCCTGATAATGATTCTGATAGACTTCTTCACTAAGCACCGTATAATAACTCAGGCTTGTACCAATCATTTTCTCCACAATGAGTAGTCCATAGCCATACGCCTGCTCTTCATCATCAAAATACTGCTTTATCTTGCTAATCCGCATAATCTGCGGAATATTCTCGCTGATAGTACACAGTTTGCGATACATGGTAGTGGGAATCGTATAGTCTATTTTAGTCGGAATCGTCACATAATCCATATTGTTTGTGTCGGTATTGCAAATTTCCACCATCATGTGTGTAATCTGGTCCTTCTCATTGCATACATATATGAGGTTCTTAGAAATATCCTCCGTCTGGGCATCCTTAATAATCTGCTGGATGCTATCTTTATCTGTCTTAATTTCTGTCGCTCCCTTGGAAAGAAAATAGTAGGAAATTTTATAACTTCCGAACCCTACTGCTAACAAGACGCAAATTGCCACTAATGACTTTAACAGACTCATTGCAAAGAGTTTCCATATGCTTTTCTTCGATGCCTTCATGGTCATTCGCTCTCCTTTTCCCACAAATAGTCACATCTCACGCCCTACATTTCAGCAAGATAACGCCGATTTGCTCCCTGCTTTATCTTGCAACATCACGCTAACCCCTAACGATTCCAGCATTCTCACTGGAAAATTTTTACAAACATTCAAACTATTATATCAAATCTTTTTTTTTCTGTAAAGTCCTGTAATATTGTGGTAAAATCTATGTAACGTCTATACAAATTTGCTCAATCCCCCTGTGTCGGTTTTGCTCTGGAGGGGGCGTTTTGCACCTGTTATATAGAAAGGGAATGTACCATGAATAAATCCAAAACTGCTGTAGTGACCGGCGCCTCCCGAGGAATCGGACGTGCTATCGCTACTCATCTGGCAAGAGCCGGTTACGATTTGGCAATCTGCTGCCGTTCAGACCGTGAGGCACTGGAAGATACCGCAAATACTGTCCGCAGTCTCGGGCAAAATTGTCTTACCTTTATGGGGGACATGGGGGATTCTTCCTGTGTTTCCGCATTTTTCGACAAAATACGCCATAACACACCTGACATCGACCTTTTAGTAAACAATGTCGGCATGTCCTACGTCGGATTGCTGCAGGATATGCACGATGAAGACTGGGACAGGCTGCTGCAGACTAATCTTTCATCCGCATTTTACTGCTGCAGAGAAATCATTCCTTCTTTATTATCCCGGAAAAGCGGAAAAATTATTATGATTTCATCGGTATGGGGTGAGACCGGTGCCTCCATGGAAGCTGCCTACTCTGCCACAAAAGCGGGAATCAACGGCTTGACAAAGGCTCTCGCCAAAGAACTTGCTCCCAGCGGCATTCAGGTAAACGCTGTGTCCTGCGGTTATATAGACACTGGGATGAACGCACATTTATCAGCAGAGGAGCAAAATGCCCTGTTTGCCGAAATTCCCGTCGGACGTGCCGCCTCTCCGGACGAAGTCGCTGAATTTGTCGTTCAGGTTGCCACTTGCGGAGAATATCTGACCGGACAAATTTTACGGCTGGACGGTGGCTGGATTTAGCATAGAACAAAGTGTGCTTCGCACACCTTTGCCGCGCCAGCCAGCGTCACGAAGTGACAAATACCTATGCTGGCTGTGCGCATAAGTGTTTTTACTTTATAGGAAACATCGTGTGCCATGCACACGTTAAAAGTTTCCTATAAAGTAAAACAAGGTGCAGGAAACTCTCTCCTGCACCTTTATTATTGTTAAAAATCTCTGTAAAAATCCCTGGTTTGAACGATTTCCTGAGGTATTTCCAAATCGTCCTTTTCCCATACCCTGAACTTTAAGGAATACTCTTTGTTTTTCTTGCCGGTCTCGCGGATAAAGCGCGCCATAGCATCGCGGAACATAGGCTGTTCAGACACTGACTCCCGGATTTGTTTCGGGAACGGACAATAGGTTGCCAAAATCTCACGGGCAATTTTGTTTAAAGTGATTCCACCCTTTGATTCAAGACGAATCCAGTTAGAATAATCAACCACAAACACTTCTCGGGTATTATTACGGCATTTCTGAATTTGCATTTTCAGCTTCTCCTTACGGTCTTCAGACAAATCCCGGTTCTTACGGTAAAACTGAATATAATCACTGTATTCACTGGTTAAGGACTTCATCTGGATATTATTCCATGCCGAACCCATCATTGTACGACAAAGTTCCCAACGGAACCGTCCAAACAGTTTGATCATTGTTTCATCCAGCTCTCCCTCGAAGAACTGCGGAAGCAGAAATCGTCCTTTGGAATTTCTCCTGCGACCACTCAGTTCCTGCCACATAATTCCATTGGAGCCACAACCCGGCATAAGAATAAAATCCGGTGCAACCTCCTCCATAACTGCCTCCTTCTTAATCGCAGCAGTCTCATCCACAAAAATAATTTCCCGGTAAAATACCGAATAATCAATCTGACGCAGTCTTCTGGTACAAGCCGAAACCTTGTCCTTTGTCAAATATGTACGAAGCAGGGAAGAGCCACACCCTTCTGTATACAGGAACGGAACAAAAATGGAAATCTGACCGCTCACCAGTTTATGATTGGATTTAAACATATTATCCACTTCATATTTTAGTTTTGCCTCTTGATCTGCCATCTGCTCTTTCATCTGCGCATCCGTAATCTGACCGGTCTTTTTCAGGTCACGCAGATAATCTTCATAATCCATATCAAACTCACTCTTGGAAGGCTCTTTGCGCCCCTCATAAATTTCCGTGAGCCATTCTTTCATGTCATATACACGGCAATCACCTTGTCCGGAATAATAAGTATCAAATGCCAAAAGGTCTTCCAACAATTCTTCCGTAAGAAGTGTTTCACTTATGAAGCCATACCGCAGGAATAAGTCCACCTCCAACGGCGTTTCCTCCTCCGAATGGTAATCCTTCAGGAAAATCGCATGATATAACGGATAGTAGTTTTTCGTAATATCACGGCGCAGCTGCCGCACATCATCGTCTCCGGACATCTTGTCTCCAAGCTTCCCAAATTGCTCAATTAATGATGCAAAATGCTTCGTATCTTCTTCCGGCAGACCGCTAAACTGTAGTATACGACTCATAGAATCTTTTAATTTATCTACGCTGACAGCCGTATCCTCTACAAGATCATAATCATCCGATGAATCCAAACTGTCTGCGTTCATCAAGCGGTAATATGCCTTGTCCATGGATTCATGGTCAATTTGCAAATCTATTCCGGCACTCTCAAACAACACATCCTCGATGTTGTTAATCTGATCTATGATTTTATCAAATAATTCCATACCCTGCTTATCAGAAGGATCTGTCCGCCGTGCAGTTGTTACCAGCTGCATCGTGGATTTATACAGATTTTTGTCTGTACGAATTAACGGTCCCGCCAAAGACTGTAAATACTTAGCATCGGCTTCACATCGTTCTAACAGAGAGCGCAATAAATCAACCTGCTCTGTCGCATGATACATGGCTATTTTTTCAGATGCACCGTAAAATGCCTTTTGCACTTCCTGTTTCAGAAGGCTGCAGACATTATAATATTCTATCTTGCTCTCATCTAAAGCACTCCAGTTCATAAGAGGAGACAATTCCTCAATCCCTTGGATTTTGTCCGTCTCAATACCAAGAAATTGTCCTAATTTATTATACTGTTCGTACTGCTCCCGCAAAAATTCGTAATTTTCCTCTGCCTTTTCCTCCAACAAACGGAAAAGTTTCGTCATACTATAGACATATTTTCCCAAAGTAGTCACCATCAAAGGCGCATAATCTTTATTGGCATTGATAATATTCTGAATCGTCGCATGTAACTCTCCACCGCGAAATATGTAAATAGCACAGTCCGTCTCTGCTATATAGTTTGTCCGATAAATAAAATCCGGCAAATCCGTTAACCCCAAAAAATGCCCGGAACCAATCACAAGATTAACTCCCTCTGTCTGTATACGGACTCTGCCCTTTAAGACCAGTCCCACATATACACTTTCCGCACCTCTCTCGAAGATGACTTCCCCTTTGATAATTTGATTAACACTACCTATTTTCCGCTCCGTACTCAACTTTTCTCCTCCTCAAAATACAAAAGGACAAGCTCCGCAGCTTGCACTACATCCCACTACTTTTCACGCAATTTCCTAATCATATATAAACCGTGCATTCTGTGTTGTATCTACTGTCGCAAACGTTACCTTTGCAGCCAGCTCAGCTCCGGCAACCTTACGGCACACGAAAGGTCTCACTTAGTGCTGCTAGGTTCCCCTCCTGACACGGTTCATGAGTTTCCATTGCGCAAGACCAAAACGTCAACGCCACTTACAAAGGGCGGCTTTACAATCTGTAGATCCGAAACAGAACATCACCCCTGCTATAGCGGATTGCAGGTACAGGGAACCGCTATCTCCCCGGCTAGCACGGAAGTCTTATGACAAATCAATTCCCCAAAAAATTTCCGATACACTATCGTGTCAATGATATATCAACCGACACGGATTTAATTATATCGCTTGCCCTCTCCGATGTCAAGTAATACGGCTGTCAATCACTGTTTTTCTTTTCGCTTTTTTTCTCGCAATTCTCGGAAAAATGTCTGCATGATCTCCTTGCACTCCGCCTGCAACACGCCGGTATATTTCTCTACCTGATGATTAAAACGGCTCTCTCCAAGCAAATCGAGGATACTGCCCGCGCATCCCGCCTTCGGGTTCATTGCTCCGATGACCACCTCGGGAATCCGTGCCTGTACAATAGCCCCCGCACACATTGGGCATGGTTCCAGTGTTATATACATTGTGCATTCCTCCAGACGCCAATCTTTCAACTTACGACTCGCCTTGCGAATGGCAATCATCTCTGCATGGGCCAATGTGCTGCCCTCCGTATTGCGCCGATTATATCCTCTGGCAATAATTTTTCCCTCATAGACAATGACACACCCAATCGGCACTTCATCAATAGCAGCGGCTTTTTCTGCCTGCTTAAGAGCTTCTCTCATAAATCGTTCGTCTTCTTTCAGCCTCGTATTATCCACGTTTTCTCCCCCGTCTTACAATCTTTCTCTGTCGGAATACTGCACCTTGCTTCCTACAGATGATTATAGCGGGTTTAACCGGCAAGTCAACCGACTTGCTTCTATCCATTTAAAATCAATCGACTTGCTTTTTCATGCATAATCCGATAAGGTAACAATGTATATTATAAAGCAGGAGGAAATTTTCATGCACACAAGTTACCGGACCAAACGATTGGATTTGCGCATTCTAAAACCCGGAGATGAGAATACGGTTCTCGATTTTTACCGGCGTAACCGGGATTTTCTGGAGCCGGTAGAACCCACCAGAATAGAAAATTTTTATACTGCTGAATATCAAAGAAATAATTTATATTGGGAATACAATGCATTCGTCAAATTCAAATATCTTCGTATGTGGATATTTCTACACGATGAACCGACACCCCTCGGCTGCATCTGCTTTAGTGAATTTCAAAAAAGCGTCTTCTGCCGTTGTATGCTTGGCTATAAATTAGACAAGACCGCCTGTCATCACGGCTATATGCTGGAGGCTCTGGGCTTCCTGCTTCCCATTGTTGCAAAAGAATACAGCGTTCGACGGATTGAAGCCATGGTGATGCCAAACAATATTCCCTCTATCCGTCTTCTGGAGCGTTTGGGATTTGTAAAAGAAGGTTATCTGCATTCTTTTGCCCAAATCAACGGGTCAATACACGATCATTTGCTTTATACTTACATAACGGACAATGGCATCAACCAGTAACCGAATGCTCCCCTGCAGTTCTTCGGTCCGCAAATCGCCATAAATTCTGTAAACCCTGCAGAAGCTCCCTGTTCTCTGGCAGTTTCACTGTATATACCCGGAACACCAATTGCATACGAAGCTTGTTCCCATTCCATAAAAATCAAATGTCTATAATTAAAATATCCCTGCATCAAAAATGAATTTCCCGACAAAGGCCATAGACTCATAGGGAGGCATCCCAAATCCTGTGGTTCAATGCGTACACATTTTCCATGATAATCGGCACCAAAAGGGTGCATTGACGGAAAAGTCACCAGCATTCTCTTTCCGTAATCCATTTCTTTCCGTTTAAACGGACACCTTTCACACACTGCCTGTTCTTCCAGTTCGGCAACCGATAATTCTCTTTCCGGGACAAATTGCCCTTGCTCCTGACCGGCAGCTGTCTCCTCTGTTGCCGGGTCATGCCTCTCATCGTCCATGTCTGCCGCAGAAGTTTCCTCCTCTTGCCTGGGAAACTCCTCCGTATTTTCTGAGGACTCCGTCAGCACATGTTCCTCGCTCCACCACGTCAGTCTTCCCACATAGATATTCTGTAATTTCCATGTAGATGCAAAGTAAAGAACACCTGACACAAATAAGAAAATGCCGTCCATTTCATCAAGGGTCCAACCTTTTTCCAGTAGATTGTCCACCCGGCTCTCTACCCGACATACTAAACCGCCTTTTCCTTCCTGCATTTCACCAATTCTAAACAATTGAATCCCTGTACTTTCCTGTTTAAAAAAAGTTGCTATCGGCGGTTTTCCCAAGTTCCGTCCCCGCATCTGTATCTGTACTCGACAACGCTCTCCCCGCTGTTCCAGGCGAACATAGCCTACATTTGCTCCTTTCTGCCCATTGTTGTATTCATATAAATAACAAATCATGCGTTGATACTGGTTCATGTCCTACCTCCTGTTCTCCTAATCTGTAACCACTACACTATATGTAAGGATATGATTATTTAGAACAAGCCCGGGATTCCGATTTACGATCCGGATAATCCCCATCATGCCATCCTATATACCGGTAGACATTTTTTCTTTACGCTGTTATAATTCCTTTGAAATGTATATACTACTGTTTAATGAATCTTTATAGAAAAGAGGTTAAATTTATGAGTGAAAGTTGTAATCAAGATTGTTCCAGCTGCAGTAAATCATGTGCATCCAGAGAGCCGGGAAGTTTATTGGAAAAACCCCATGCACAAAGCCGAATCGGAAAAGTAATCGGTGTAGTCAGTGGCAAAGGCGGTGTGGGAAAATCAATGATTTCCTCCATGCTTGCAGTTAATTTTCAAAAGAAAGGCTACCGCACTGCAATTATGGATGCTGATATTACCGGTCCTTCCATCCCTAAAGTATTTGGCGTCACAGAAAAAGCCACCGGTGACGAAAATGCAATTTATCCGGTGGTTACAAAATCCGGTATTCAAATCATGTCGGTAAATCTTTTGTTAGAAAAAGACACCGATCCGGTCATTTGGCGCGGTCCGGTCATTGCCGGAACGGTGAAACAATTTTGGCAGGACGTGGTCTGGGATAATGTAGACTATATGTTTGTAGATATGCCCCCGGGAACCGGTGACGTTCCTCTCACCGTCTTTCAATCGATTCCCATAGACGGTATTGTCATTGTCACTTCTCCTCAGGAACTCGTATCCATGATTGTGGGAAAAGCCGTGAAAATGGCGCAGATGATGAACGTTCCCATTGTGGGTATTATTGAAAATATGAGTTATGCCGAATGTCCCGATTGCGGCAAGCCCATAAAGATTTTCGGCGAAAGCCATATTAAGGAAGTGGCAGTTAAATATCATCTGCCGGTATTGGGTCAAATCCCCATCACCCCTTCCATTTCAGGTGCCAGTGATGCAGGCAACGTAGAAGAACTGGATGGAGATTGGTTTGCCGTGACAGTGAGTGCTATTGAAGCGATGCCTTGAGAGCTTTCTTTCCTGCAAGAATCGCATCCTCTTTTGTCTCTGCTGCCGCCATAAATCCGCTGGCGTGACAGAAACGCAGCGTAGCGATTCCACTGATTTCCGGTAGCTCCGATGCATCTTTTCCACGCCACTCCTCCGGGAGCGCACAAACCAGTTCATTGCTTCCCGGTTGCACCGGCACCCCCTGCACGCTGTAGCCTCCACGATTTGACGGATAAACCACCAATTGATAACCGCTGCCGACAACTATATTTTTCCACGGAACATATGCCGGCAAAACCAGTATCTTTCCGTCACACTCCTGCATTGCTTGTCTCACCAGGCTTTCTGCACGTTTTATTCCTGCAATCGACTCAAAATGATTTTGTAAAATCTGTTTTCCGAAATCTACTGCCCTCTGAAAACATTCGTCATAACTTTCTTCAGAATCCCATACAGGATTAAATTCGTCAATCACATCTGCAAGCACATTGGGACATCCGGTATTGTCGGATTCATCTAAAGACTGTACAAAACTTTCATCAAAACGTTTTGCTTCTTCTTCACCCACACAGTCCGGTGCATATTCCCGCCATAACAGACCAAATGCGGCATAGGGACAACCGTTACTACGGATTTCCCTATCCTCCTGATGATGGTCGAAACGTCCTCTGCCAATATCATATACAACCCCGCTAAAAGATGGCGGTACTTCAAATCCACGGGTAATCTTTATGTCCGGATTGAGCAGACGAAGAAATGCTGTGGCAAACACATCATCTGCATGAAACTTTCCGCCATGGGTAAATCCTTCGTCCGGCACAGATACCTTTCCGGCAAACCATTTTTCTCCCATTATGTACTAAACTCCTCCCTATAGAGCTGCTTCCAATGTTTCTCGGATTGCTTTAATGAAATTCTGGCTGTTAAGCACTGTAACATCCTGCATATCACAAATAAGAGCCAGATCCTTGGTCATTTTACCGGATTCCAAAGTATCCAGCGTTGCTTTTTCTAATTTATCGGCAAACTCCTGCAGCTCTTTGTTGCCATCCAACTCACCACGCTTACGCAATGCACCTGTCCATGCAAAAATAGTCGCAACCGAGTTTGTGGAAGTCTCCTCTCCATTTAGATGCTTATAATAATGTCTCTGTACGGTTCCATGAGCTGCCTCATACTCGTATACTCCCGTTGGGGATACCAGTACGGATGTCATCATCGCCAGAGAACCACATGCAGAGGAAACCATGTCACTCATCACATCACCATCATAGTTTTTGCAAGCCCATATAAATCCACCTTTTGCCTTCATGACACGAGCTACCGCATCATCAATCAAAGTGTAGAAATACTCAATGCCCGCTGCATCAAATTTATCTTTATATTCCTTATCATATATATCCTGAAAAATATCCTTGAAATTATGGTCATATATTTTGGAAATGGTATCTTTTGTAGCAAACCACAAATCCTGTTTGGTATCCAGAGCATAATTAAAACAGGCTCTCGCAAAACTTTCAATGGATTTATCCTTATTATGGATACCCTGAATAATGCCCGGTCCGTCAAAATCCATAATCGTCTGGCGCATTTCCTTGCCGTCCTCTCCGGTAAACACTAACTCTGCTTTGCCGGCACCCGGCACCTTAAACTCTGTATTTTTATAAACATCACCATAGGCATGTCTTGCCAGTGTGATTGGTTTTTCCCAGTTTTTTACACAAGGTGAAATCCCTTTTACCTGAATCGGAGCGCGAAAAACCGTTCCGTCCAAAGCCGCACGAATCGTTCCGTTAGGGGATTTCCACATTTCTTTTAAATCATACTCGGTCATACGGGCTGCATTTGGGGTAATCGTGGCACACTTAACAGCGACTCCGTATTTTTTTGTAGCCTCGGCAGAGTCCATTGTCACCTGGTCATTCGTCTCATTGCGGTACTCCAATCCCAAGTCATAATATTCTGTCTTCAAATCCACAAACGGAAGCAATAACTCATCTTTAATCATCTGCCATAAAATGCGGGTCATCTCATCTCCGTCCATCTCCACCAAAGGGGTTGTCATTTTAATTTTGTCCATCTTGTTGTCCTCCTTTTCAATGCTTTGCCTATGTATCGTTACACTGGTATATCATAGCATAAATTAACCTGTTTGTGAAATTTTTTCTGCAATGGGATATGGCACAGAATAATCTTTCGGCTCCGGGACATTATGCAACGAACAGAGTCAGATATTATAAAAGTGCTTAAATCCAACAAAATATTTTATATACATATGTATTGACAAATATCTTTTTGCGTGTTATCATATGAGCACTAATATAATTTCGGTGCAGATTCCTTGCTGCACCAAAATACAATGAAAGTCTGCTATATTCTCATTTCGTCTGTAATTATCTATTTGTGCCGGTCTGACGAATGGTAATAGTCCATAGTATGATTTTTATCCATTTTATCAGGATGTAAAATTCGTATACAAAGCAGATTTCAGGTCGTTCTGTTTTTCAAAAGGAGGTATTTTATGAAGACAAAAAAATTACGCATTTCAAAGATTCTGTGTTCCCTGTTTTCGGCAGTCGCGTTACTATTGTGCAGTATTGTTCCCCCTAACACACAAACCGCACAGGCATCCGCACCGCTCATCATTTTATCCTGCTACCGTTCCACTCTGAACATCGGACAGGAATTACAGTTAGTCGCTGTGACTTCTGACTGGAGTTTTCCCAGCTTTTCCAGCTCTGCTTCTGCCATTGCATCTGTAGATGCATACGGAAAAATCAAAGCCAAAAAAGCCGGCACATGTAAAATCAAAGCAAAATCCGGCAAAAGTGAAGCGTACTGTGAGATAACCGTCCGAAAAACTACCATCACTTTAAATAGCAGCAGTGTATCCTTAGAAAAAAACGAAACCTTTTCTTTGAAAGCAACCACTTCAAACGGAAGCACCCCGGTTTTTCGCTGTAACAAAAAAAGTGTTGCCCTGGTAGAGGAGACAGGCAAAATCACCGCCATCAAACCGGGAGAAGCCGTTATCACGGTAAAAGCAGATCAGACAGAAGTATACTGCCGTATCACAGTGAAAAAACCTACCATCACATTAAACAAGACCACGGCTACTTTATATCGAAATCAGTCTGTGGCATTATCTGCTAAGATTTCCAACAGCACTTCTCCGGTATGGTCCAGCAGCGCAAAAAAAGTTGCAACCGTATCGGAAAAAGGCGTTGTCACTGCGCAGAAACATGGAAAAGCCACCATTACCGTAAAAGCGGACGGTGTTTCCAAAAAATGTACTGTCACCGTAAAATCTCCCAAAATTACCCTTAGCGCAAAGAATGTAACTTTAAGCCCCGGCAAAAAGAAAACCATTACTGCTACAGTATCTTCCGGCAATACCCCTGTCTGGAGCAGCAGTAAGTCTGCTGTCGCCAGTGTAAATCAAAAAGGAGTGATCACTGCACACAAAAAAGGCACCGCCACCATTAAAGCAAAAGAGGACGGTACCATTGTCAGTTGCAAAGTCAAAGTGACAAATTAACTGCCTAACATGCTGGCGCTAATCTGAGCCCTGTTTCTAACTACGGGTTTCTCTGCGGACAACCGGAACAAGTTGCGCACCCACCTTCACTACGATCATCAGACATATGCTCATAAAAAGAAGAAACACTGCAAATCGCCTGGGCAGATATCCCCTCACCGCTTCCCGTAAATCCCAATCCCTCCTCTGTGGTTGCCTTCACATTAATCTGGTCCACGGAAAGTCCCAAGGTATCCGCAATATTGTGACGCATACGGTCGATATAATCTCGCATTTTCGGTTGCTCCGCAATAATTGTCGCATCAATATTTTCTATGATAAAGCAGGAGTCTTCCAGCAACGCGCCTACACGTTCCAGCAATTTCAGACTGGATGCCCCCTTATATGCGGCATCTGTATCCGGAAAATGTTTTCCTATATCTCCCAGCGCTGCCGCTCCCAACAACGCATCCATAATGGCATGTAACAGCACATCTGCATCCGAATGTCCCAATAGTCCTTTTTCATAAGGAATTTCCACGCCGCCCAGGATTAACGCACGGTTTTCTACCAGACGGTGTACATCATATCCCATTCCAACACGCATAATCAGCCTCCATCCTTCTCTCATCTTTTTTATAGATAGGAAAAAAGTCCTGAAACATTATTTATGCTTCAGGACTTTTCATAGCGGAAAAGGGATTTGAACCCCTGACACCACGGGTATGAACCGTGTGCTCTTGCCAACTGAGCTATTCCGCCACATTGTTACTGATGTACCATAGCCAAGCTATGTATCAGTAAATGGGACCTACAGGGCTCGAACCTGTGACCCTCTGCTTGTAAGGCAGATGCTCTCCCAGCTGAGCTAAGATCCCGTATCATTTCAAGCGACTTGTATAATATAGCAAACCTTTTTTCTTATGTCAAGCATTTTGCATAAAAATTCTTTGAATTTTCCTAACTTTTCTTATATAATAGAGAAAGAGTTTCGCTGGCGAAACTTAGCACGATGGCGCTATTCCGATAGTTCCATCAGACTAAAAAAATTTGAGGAACGGAGGATATCATGAACGCACGCACAGTAAACATAAGCAGCCTAGTCATTTTACTTGCTTTGCTATCACTCATCTGCGAAGGCTTTCTATATTATTTTTTGCCACTACAAGCACTAACAGTAGTATTTGCAGTTATGGTTTCTCTCATACTATCGCATTTCTTTTTGGAAACTTCCCTGAGTTATGCTTATAATGCGGTATATGCTGCTTTTATGACGATAGGTACTTTTATATTTTCGGTCATTGTATATTACATACAGCCAAACCAGTGGCTGCAATATGATTTCATACTGGTATTTATTGTGCTGGCAAACTGGCTGACTCCATTTCTCTACTGTACCTTCCGGGATTTGCACGATATATCGCCACGCTTTAGCGGCTATAATAAATTTTTTCGCCAGATGAGTATTTTATTGCTATTGTGCTATATCTTTGCTCTGGCTAAACAATACTATTTAACTCCGATTGTCCCTCCGTATCAGGAAGGCTCTTTCGGCGCGCAAAACTTTGTGCCTTTCATGGCAACCGGCTCTTATTTGGAAGAAGCTCTGCGCAAAAACACAACTTTGTTTCCTTTGTTCTGCTATATTTTGGAAATGATTTTTCTATATATTCCTTTTGGATATTACGTGAGTGCGTATATGAAAAAAATATTCTTCCCGGTAAGACTGTTCCTGTATCTGGCATACCCTGCCATAATGGAAATGTCACAGTACATCTTTGGTCGGGGACGGGCTCATATTGATGATTATACATTGGCACTGTTCGGAATCTTAATCGGTTCTTTGATTTTCCATGCCACATGCGGCATTTTCCGCATGGTAGCCGACAGGGAATTTCTATCTCCGCGCAACACATTGAATCTCAGTCGATTTCTGAAGTGATTCGATATACTAATACTTCCGGAACTCGCAAATATCCTCCGCAAGGATTTTGATGCCGCGTATCTGGCTCTCAAAAGCACCTTGCTCTACCAGTGCTTTCACTATCATTCCGGCAGGAATCCCCACGATCAGACCAATCATGCCCAGCAGACGATATCCGATAAACATTGACATTAATGTAAAAAACGGACTGATTCCGATACTGTCACCAACCAGTTTCGGCTCGATGAGTCTACGCACAATCATTGTGACCAAATATGCAACGGCAAGAACTACCGCCTTTACATAGCCTCCTGTCAGCAGATGATAAGCCGCCCACGGCAGCAATATCGTTCCTGTCCCGATAAACGGCAGAAAATCCATAATTGCGGTAATCACCGCTATCACCATAGCATGCTCTGCGCCAATCCCTATAAAAAACACCCATAATATAGCGAACATAATGAACATGATTTTAAAACAGGCTTTTAAATAACCACCTACGGCAGTCACCAAAACCCTTCGAAACACTTTCCAGATATTCTTGATACTTTTCGGAGTATAACGGGAGATTGTCTCATATATCTTTTCCCTGTCTGCCACAAAAAAGTAAGCAAGCATAATCGTCAGGATAAAGAGTATCAGTCCGTCAATAACGGAACCTGCCACACTTCCCACTATATGGACAGAACCATCTGTAAGAGAATTCAAAAACTGTATGATATAATCATTCACTTTATCGTTATCTCCCGGAACGAACTTGTCCAAATTTTCCGGAATAACATGCACTCTCTGGTGTAAACTTGCCAACGAATTATTAATATTTTCCATAACGGTTTGATATAACTCCGGCAGGTCAACCACCCATTCGCTAATTTGTAAAATAATCTCCCGTACAACAAATACCAGCAAGAGTGCCACCACTGTCAACACCGATGCTATCACAATGACCGAACCATGCTTTCGCATAATTTTTATCCGCTTCTCCAGAAAATTAACTAACGGATTTGCAATCATGGCAATCATCCATGCCACAATAAGCGGTGCAAAAAAATGGAGCAGCCACGGTCCAAACAGGATAATTCCCACTATCCATGCAAAGGAAACTCCCAAATTCAATAAAATTCGTCGATGTAATATTTTGCGCTCCTCCTGCATAATCCCCTCCATTTATTCTGTCAGCATGATGGCGCTAATCCGGAATCTAGTCTGATAATTTTAATGCGAAAACAATTCCTATCAGCATCACGAAAATACCACTAATCCACGTTAGTACACTCATCCCCACAAGGGCTGTTTCCATAAGAATCACTACAGGGGAAGCTGCTACTAACCCCAAAATACCACAATATGTGAGCGTTTCCTGTTTGCTGAGTAATATTTCAATCAGCTTGGCAATCGCAAATATCCCGATTACGACACCAAGCCCAAAGGGAATCAGCGAACCGCACAATACAAAAATCCGGTTCCAGTCTCCCCCCGTCAAAGCGGTTACAAAATCCTTGATTGCTAACATAATGGGATTGTAATACCCTAAAATCATCAGCATCATGGAGCCACTCACCCCCGGGATGACCATAGTTGCCGAAGCAATCACCCCCACAATAAATAATAATATTGCCGGAATAATCCCTAAAGTGAGAGTGACTTCCCTGCCTTCCCCGCCAAAGTATTGCATAGCAATTATTGCCAAAAAAAACAATAAAAATACACCGGCATGGGGAATCCCTTTTTTCTTCTCTTTAATTTTACCTAGCAAAAGAGGGACCCCTCCGAGAATCAATCCTATAAATGCCATCTTTGTCTGAAATTCAAAATGCTCCAACAGATAACCAATCACAAATGCAAGACCGACAATTCCCACTGCCATTCCTATCACATACGGAGCTAATATTATAATACTCTTTTTTAACTGCTTGAATAAATGAGTAATACAAAATATAATGTCATCATAAATACCCATAGATACCATCATCGTACCGCCACTCACCCCCGGAATGGCATTTGCCACACCAATCAGCATTCCTTTTAGGATATCCTTAATAAACTTCATGCTTTTCCTCCATACACTTCAACAAAATTTTGTCACACACTGATTTTACTATATACTTACGATAGATACAATACAACATAATTTTTATTTTTAAAGATTATATGATATACATTATCAGAAATATAAGAAATGAGGTTCACTATGAAGCATACTTTCATTGTAAAGTCCGTGGCACTGACACTGGTTGCCGCCATGATAATCCCAAACACAAGCACCGCCTCTACATCAGCAGAGCCGGTGAATGCGTTTTGTCAATCCATCATCACGCATACTCCGAATAGCACGGATAGTTCCTTTGTTCATTATGAATTTACGGATGCACGGGGAAACCCCTATGAGATACAGACGGACACCGCCACAGAAACGACAGTTTCTCCTTACGTCGCACCAAAAAATACCTTTGCAACGGCTTTTCAATCACCTGCCTTATCTGCCACCAAAAAGGCAACCGACCTTCCTTCGTCTTATGATTTACGAGAGGAAAATATCATTACCTCCATCAAAGATCAGGGCTACAGTGGTGCATGCTGGGCATTTGGTGCCATGAAATCAGCGGAATCCAATGCTATTCGCAAAGGATTTCTCACAAAAAATACTGCTGATTTTTCCGAAAGTCACTTGACGTGGTTTGCTTTTCACCCGTCATTAAAATACAGCGACAAAATGAAGATTGACGGTTTTTATCCTCTATCCGACTCTGTCGACGCAGCTTATTTGTGTGGCGGTTCTTCCCTGTTAGCCACGTTTACTCTGGCAAAATGGTCAGGCATTGTCTCAGAAAACACAGCACCCTTTCAATCAAAATCTTATGCCGAACAGCTTGCCATGGCAAAGAAGATGGAAAAAAACGGAGAAAAATTGCGTTA
Source organism: Lachnospiraceae bacterium (assembly GCA_022510685.1). Classification (GTDB taxonomy): domain Bacteria; phylum Bacillota; class Clostridia; order Lachnospirales; family Lachnospiraceae; genus Butyribacter. The sequence continues at coordinate 19,318 of JAFLTA010000018.1, forward strand.
TAAATCCGGCTATCATCTTCAGAATGCAACCTGTTATGATTCTGCCTCACCGGATGTCTGGAAAAATGCTTTGTTAGAAACATCTGCTCTCACTTTGGGAATTTACTATAATCCGAAATACTTGCACACGAGAGACACCGGAGCCACCTATTATCAAACTTCCTATCGAGGCAGTAGCGCTATTAAGGCTGCCAACCATTGTGTCACAGTGGTTGGATGGGATGACAATTACTCCCATTTAAATTTTCCGGAAGGGAATCGCCCCACCGGAGACGGCGCATGGCTAATCGCTAACAGTTACGGCACCGGCACCGGAGATGATGGCTATTTCTGGCTCTCCTATGAGGAGCCTTCCATTTGCGATATCTATTCTTTTGATATTGAAAAAGCGTCAAATTATAGTAACAATTATCAATATGATGGCTTTGGCTGGGGTGGTGCCGTCGTCGGTACGACAAATCAGAAAGGGGCAAATATTTTTCAGACACGCAACGACTATAACCAGAATTTAAAAGCGGTAGGACTATACACTATAACCGACAACCAACCATATACAATCCAGATATATAAAAACCCGAAAACCGGTCACCCTACCAGCGGAACGCTGGTAATATCCAGTACCACTTCCGGGACAATTGCATATAATGGTTTTCACACCATTCCCCTCAAAAATCCCGTAGCGCTTTCTGCAGGACAACGATTTTCCGTGGTCGTGACATACAAAGCAAAGGGCATGCAAGAGATTTATCTTCCTCTGGAAGGAGAGAGCCAATCAACCTCCTCCATCATGTCCCTATACAGCAGTGCCAGCGGACAAAGCTATTATTATTCCAATATCGGAAAAACCTGGTTGGACACTTCCCTTGCCGGACAAAATAATATCTGCATAAAGGCATATGCCACCAATACCAAAAAGGTTCCGGTAATCCGGTTTACGAAAGCAAGCGCTGTATTAGGTGTGGGAGAAAAAATCTCACTCCCGTATACGTTGAAGCATATCACCAAAAACCGGATAACCTGGAAAAGCAATAAGAAAAAAATTGCTGCTGTCTCCTCTTCCGGAAATGTAACGGCAAAAAAACGCGGTACCGCCATTATTACCGCCACCGGAGGCACAGCGAAAGCCAGTATAAAAATTAAGGTCAAAAAAACACCTTCCTACATTACGGTTTCTCCAAAAAAGAAAATACTCAAACGGGGAAAAAAGTATCGAATTAAAACCAAGCTTTCTTCCGGTAGTGCCAGTTATACGCTAAAGTATACTTCCAATAAACCGAAAGTGGCATCCGTATCAGACAAGGGCATTGTGACCGCACACAGAAAAGGAAAGGCAACGATACGCATTCGTACCTATAACAAAAAGACCGCTAAAATTGTTATCCATGTAAAAAAGTAATACTACATGAAATAAACACGGCAGCGTTTATAAAACGCTGCCGTGTTTATTGTTTACCAATGCATTAATATTGTACAGATTCTTCCTGCTCTATCTTTGCCAACTCCGGACGCAATATATCCACAGCCTCCGCATCTGACTGAGATTTCAACTGGCGAATCCACACAGAAGGCTCAACGCGCTGGATGGTATCCAGACATTGATCTAACAAACCTTCACGCCAGAGAGGAGATTTACAATGTACCAACATCAAGAGCTGTCGTTTATCCTCCGGTAATCCGACTACTTCCTTTTTATCTGATTTTTTCATGAAGACGATACCTCCCAAAGGAGTCCGCCCCGCCTGGAATGAATCCGAATTGCACCATGGTGTTCCATACAAATAAATACGCTCTTTGTAGATTCCCACCACATTTGTCACATCATTAATTAACAAGCCGACATCCTTTTCCACACAAAGTTTTGCGAAAACGGCATCCGGATCTGCTGCAAAGACAACGCCCCTGCCGTCCACCATCACAGAAGACGCATCCAACACAAACCGTCCGTTTTGCTCCAATGCCAGATAAACTACATCTTTCAGGGATTCATATAATTCTTGTTGCCATTTGCCCTGTGCATCCTGTACAACAAATGCTCTTGCTGAACGATATCCTTTGTCAATGGCAATACTGGTCACCTGTGTGTGTTTCGGATACACCAAATCAATTCCCAAGGCACCTTCAAATACACCCACATCCTCCGATTCCATGAGGACAATCTGACCAACCATCATCTGCAAATTTGTCATCGTTTCCGCCTCTTGTACCAACTCCACCGTCAACTGTGGCACTTCATCATCTTCACATACAAAAGGCTTAAAATTTGAATGCATATTTTTTTCTTCAATATCAATGGAAATTACAGTATCTCCAATACGATACTTCATGCGTCCATCCTCCCCTATCTAAATCGTTTTCCACGTTTTGTCGGTTTTGTCCTGCTGTTCGTCTTAAAGTCAACTACAAAATTCTGTATAATATTACATTGTGATAAATTTTCTGCTGCCGTACAGAAATCCTCCCAGAAAGAATCCCTTTCCTCCTCGGGAATTAAATAAACGATTGCTAATTCATCGAAAACTTTTCGTGGATTTTCATCCTGATCAATCCGTTTGACAATATCATACTCCAGTGCACCTAACTGCATCACCGGGTACTCTTTTACGATTCCCTGTCCGACAGGCAATGCGTAAATAACATCTGCCAATTTTCTCACTACATAAAATTTGTTTCGAATCATTAAATGCCTCCTCATATTTGATTTGTTTTACCAGAGCAGTTATACTATAATAGCAATACGACCAGAAAGGATGTATACACCATGGTATCTGATAAAACAAAAGGAATCCTCTGTATTTTGAGCGCAGCATTCTGCTTCGCCCTAATGAATCTATTTATAAAACTCTCCGGAGATATCCCTACACTCCAAAAAGCGTTTTTCCGCAATGTAGTTGCTGTTCTCGTCTCTTTTATCCTGCTGCGTCGGGAGCATATCTCCTTAAACTGTGCAAAAGGGAACTGGAGCACTGTAATCGGACGGGCTATCTGGGGCACTGTAGGCATTTTTTGCAATTTTTATGCCATTGACCACCTGAACATATCCGATGCATCCATGCTGAATAAACTGTCTCCGTTTTTTGCCATTCTTTTCTCATACATCATTCTGAAAGAACGGGCAAAGCCCTACCAACTGGCATGTGTCGGCGTAGCATTGGCGGGAACCTGCTTTATATTAAAACCGTCAGGAGCCGGTTTAATCTCCATGCCGGCACTGATTGGTATGATTAGCGGTATTGCTGCCGGTCTTGCATATACCCTGCTACGAAAAGCTACGGAAAAAGGTGTCCCAAAAGCTTTTATCATTTTTTTCTTCTCCAGTTTTTCCTGTCTGGCATCCATACCATACTGCATCATCAACTATACACCAATGTCAGCCGTACAGCTTGTATTTCTGCTGTTGACCGGACTGGCGGCAACCGGCGGACAATTTTCCATCACCGCAGCATACTCCTTTGCTCCTGCCAGGGAACTGTCCGTATATGACTATACCCAGGTTATTTTTGCCGGAATACTGGGATTTTGTTTCCTCGCTGAAATTCCGGATTACTTAAGTATACTGGGTTATTTCACCATCATCGCTGCCGCTGTCTTTATGTTTATAAAAGGAAACCGACAGCCTGCGTAGCTTTTATTAATTATTGCTGCTCCTCCAAAAATGAGGCAAAAAATTCCGGACACATATCTAATAATGTAGATTCCTGTTTTTCCGGACGAAACAAATCCAAAACCGGCTTCATTACCCTCTCAAACTGTGCTGCATCTTTGGATAGGCGTAATATTTCTGCTGTGTTTACCGCATCTGCCAACGCAGTATGCGGAGCTCCTGTAAACTCATAATCCGCTGATGACACTGCCTGCTTCAATTTTATTTTCTTTTCTATGCCAAGAAGACGGCTGTATTCTTCTTGAAAGTCCACCCAATGGGACTCCATCCGCGAAATGATTTTCCCTGTATATCCCTTAAAAGCAGCTTCTGTCTGAAACTGACGGATATCGCACATGCTCCATGAGTAAAAGGTAGTCTGATTTGTTCCTATCCAACGGGCAAAGTCATCCATCACCGCAGAAAAATCACGGGCACCTGTCAGTTTGTCATCGGTGATACCCGTCAATTCTACAATCCGGGGATCCATCGCTCCAAACTCCGGCATGACATATGTTTGGTACTGCTCTATCATTTCAAACGCATCGTTCATCTTAACTGCTCCGATTTCAATCAATTCACTGGACAGTTTCAAGTTATCACGATACTGCTTTTCTATTTTATTCATTTCCAAATCGATCATTATATGATTCATCGGGAACACTTCCCTTCTATCCCATTGGTTGGAAAAGTACGTTTTATATGCTTATATTTAAATTCTCAATCCGGTTAAACACAAGCACTCTGTTTCATTGTAACATAAAGTTACGAAGTTTGCATTAAGAACTTGCCCATAAGTTCATGTATTTTACAATATACATTTTTTGTAATTTGGGAAGCATGGTACATTTTGGCATGAAAACACAACATATAGTGTAAAAACAGGCTTATGTACATAAAATTGACTACTTGTCAACTTTGTGGTATAATATGGCAGACGGTAGTTAGAAGATAAATATATGTAGATTTAGGTGTCAAAGTGATAAATTATAGAGGTGAAGGAGTTTGTGGCATCTGAATCCCAATGGAAAGGTATAGGTGAAATATGAGTCAGGCAGATATTCTTCGGGTAAAATCCTCTGTATATCAAAATATTGGTAACAAGGTGAAAATTCGTGCAAACCGTGGTCGGCACAAAATTGATGAAACAGAGGGAATCATCCGCGAGACGTATCCAAGTATCTTTTTGGTAGAAGTAGAGAATAAACTCGATGATACCACCCAGAAAATCTCATTTAGCTACACAGATGTATTGACAAAAGATGTACAAATGCAGTTGATTTAGTGACTTTATTAAATATGAAAAAAAGAGGTTGTCGAATGACAGCCTCTTTTCTTGCTCTATTTCAGAAAAATCATGTTTTCTTATTACGCCCTTCCGCAACAGAATTTATACTTTTTGCCGGAACCACATGGGCAGGGGTCATTGCGCCCCACTTTTTTCTCCTTGACCACAGTTCCCGATTTTTTCTGCTCCCTGTAAAGTTCTTTTCTGCGCTCCGGTGTCAGCAGATTATCCCACGCCGGCAGCTCATACAGCCAATCTGCCTTTGCCTCTACCATATGGTAATACAACTGTTCTAAATCGATATCCAGTTTCACTGTCGTATCTGCATCCATCTCCTCAATCGGATTTGCCTCTTTGAGACTCTCATTAATTCCGTCCAGAAATCCTGCCATATAATTTAATTCCATGCCATATTTGTCTGCCAGTTGCTGTACGGTTCCGGTCACCACTTCATCAGGCGCTGCCAAAAGCTGCTCATAAATGCTTTTTTCCTGCTCAAAATATTTGTCCCAAATTGCCTTTCCTTCTCTGGAATTGATATCCACTCCGTATGCGTATTCTCTCCACTCTTGTAATAAAGCCATACTATCCTCCATTTTCTACATCTTTTGTCTATTGCCATTTCTGACTGTACAATTTTTTATTCCCGTAGCATTATACCTTTTTTTTACACAGAAGTCCATATTATTTTCAATTTGGCTTCACCCAGGTTCCTTCCGCTTCCTTGTGCTTCCATTTATCCGAGTCTTCCGCGTACTGTCCCACTGTCATAAATTGATAATCACTTTCTGTCTTTAAGGAGCGGTATATTTTTTTCAAGCTGACCCAATGCCTGTTATGCTCCGGGTCTCCGGAATCCGCGAGAAATATCTTATCTCTCTTTGCATCATACAAAAAAACCGTAACGTAATGCCCCGGAGTATCTTTCCAATAACAGTCTGAATTGTAGCTGCTCACCAAGACAATCGCCGAATCACTCCCGGCAATCTGATTCTGGAAAATTTGATAACTGTCTGGTTTCACTTTGAGCTCTGCCTGAAATCCCACACGCTCCAAGGTACTTTGCATGTATTCCCATGCAATGGCACCACCGCCACCGTATTCTGTGTGCTTTTTAGAATATTGATAAAAGTCGATCGGAGATGCTTTATATTTTGAATGTGTACAATAAATATTTGCCATACAGCAAAAGCCGCATCCGAACGCCCCAAACGAGCTTCCGTCATATATCGTCCTTCCCCATTTTCCGGACCATGTCAGACGGCTTTTCCAGGATCTTGGACCCTGCAGAAACGTATATACCCCCTCCTCCGGTGCCTCTGTCGGTACCGCAGAAGCAGCAGGCGCCTCCGATGTTTCCGGTGATGCTGTCTCAGATATTTCCAACCGTATCTGCTGCGTCAGGGTACTGTCGCTATCCGGAACAAAAACGTGTTTTATGACTATCGCAACGATAAACACCGCACACAGAAGAGCGACAAATATACTTTGCCGCCAATATTTTACTATCATACTCTTACACCTATGCAATACTTTTTTCTTGTCGTTCACCGTACCACCTATTCCTCTTTGACTTTCCAAATCGATACATCGTCTTTTTGCCATACTACATCCGCAATCTGCCACAGTCCATTCACATCTACTTCAAAAGTACCATACTCCTGAGCACTGAGGAAGATATAAGAAACACCATACTCCGAAAACAATTCCTTTGACGCAGCAGGGTTCGTATACATCAGGTTGACATCCTGTTCTGCCTGTCCATAATCCAGCCCATGAAAATATAAAAATGTCGATGAGCCACATACGATACTTCTGCCGGTCAGTGGCGGTACAGGGCTATTATGTGCCGTCGATGTCAGTATAATATCCTCGGGTTCTGTCATTGTTTCAATATATCGACAACCCTCTATTGCCGAACTGCCATAGAGCTCGTAGTCAGAAACCCACTCCCTGCCCATGGTCAAAAATGCGGACACCGTTCCGACCAAAAACAGACATACACCGACAACGACTTTTGCTGGCATTTTCCATTTGAAGGAAAAGAGTTTGACGAGACCATCTGCCGCGATTCCGATTATGAATACACTTCCCATATACAGCAACTTATTATTATCATACTCATTCGGCTGGAATGCCACCAGTTCTGCCACAAACCATATTAGCAGATAGGGCGATGCCACTTGTAAATCTTTCTTTGCGGCAAAAAATGCAGCCGGAATGAACAGAAATAATGCCAAACCTATATTTTTGAGATAGAACCAAATATATTGTTCCCCATTGTTTGACCAGTTGAAATGGCTGTGCACAAAATTTCCGCCGGATGTCTGTGACAATGTCCATATACATATTTGCGGTATTGCGAAGAGCAAAACCAGTCCCAGAAAAATCCCCCATGTCATGAGCAGCTTCTTAAACTCTCTGCGCCCAACCGCACCCATTATTTCATTGAATATCCAGAGCAGCAGCACGCCAACGCCCACACCCATAATCGCGATTCCGTGATTTTCTGCAAAACCGTTTTTTACATTGAGTGCCTGCAATATACTGAAAAATATCAGTCCGATTATTGATGCATAGCGCAACTTTGTGTCCTTTTTTTCGGTTACCTTATCTCTGCTTTTACAATCATACACCAACCACATAGTACATATCATTCCCAGTGCCAGAAACGAATGCGTATGCAGCATCGGCATAGCTCCCGCTACAATTCCCGCCATAGCAAACAGCTTCGTTTTCTTTTCCTGTACTGCACGGTATAAGAATGTCATTAACGGAAACAGGACTGCCCACCCAAACAAAGTCGATCTCTGAGGAATGAGCATATCGACTATCACTTGTACCCATCGCAAATTATGCTCACCTAAGTTAGTTGGTGTAAAATAAAATTCCGTAAAAATCTTTCGGATGCTCTCTGCATCTCTGTAATACATGAACCCCAGACCGCCATTCCAGAAAAACAAAACCCATGCAATGAACGCTGTCGCCTGACGTTTCAGCCAATATTTGATAAAACAATAAAATCCGCCGAAAACCTGCAGGATACTCACAAACATAGGAAGCATATATGCCAGTCTGAGAGAACAACCAAACTGATACAAGCTGGAACTGATACTATCGCACAAAAAAGGATAGCACAATTTATTCCCCGGCAACATAGAATACTCCGGTGGAAACATTTCCTGATTGGCAATACTCGTAATAATGCTTAAATGCAAATTCATGTCGCCATAGGTACACTGTCCGGTATGCATACTCCCATCGCCCACTGACTTAATCGTATGCGTAGATACGCAGTAAACAAAATATATAAACGTGATTGCCATGCATAGTAAAACCGGATTCTCTTTTAAAAAACGTTTCCACTGAGACAGCTTTCGATAGGGAAATGTCTTTCTATATTCCTCCGGAACTTTTGTCCGCAGTGTCACGACAACACAGACTGCCACCTGCAATGCCAATGCCAGCAAATGCGCTGCCATGGTAAACCCGAGGGGAAACGCAAACAAGAGCGGAAACCACTGCAACGCCACTACGCCTGCCACACTTCCCATAAGACACTGAAATGCAATACTGTATTTCTCATTCCAAAGCAGACGGTGTGTCACATATATACCTGTACATATGAAGAAAACATAATATCCTACTGCCTCTATATTTCCCCACATACTATATCCGTCAAACATATTCTCCCCTTTCCTCAAGTAATCGTCTTAAATTTCGTACTAAAGTACGGTACTGTGCCATCATATATTTATGTCCCGCAATAATCTGCTCCATATCGTCTTCTTTAGCAGCCTCCCTCAGATGAACCGCATATTCTGCCAACTCGTTGGCACCTATTGTCACAGCATTACCGCAAAGTGCCTGAACGTGAATGCTATAATCATAACATTTTTCTTTCTCGTAATCCTTGCTTATCTGGACATCCAACTCCTCCGCATCCTCACAGAAATAGCGGATATTCTGCCAAACTCCCTCCATATCATCCACAGAATACCGCAACGCCTGCTCTAAATCCAACCAGTCAGCCAAAACTTTGGATGGCGTTGTCTTGCCTTTCCGCTCCATGCGGCTAAGATGCGGTGGGAGCCATTTAGCCAGTATTTTTTCTAATTCCACACCGCTGGTCGGCTTCGCAAGATAATCTTCAAATCCTGCCTTAATATATTCCTCCTTAGCACCGGACACGGCATTCGCCGTAAGAACTATCACGGGTATATCTTTCACCAAATTTTCTTTTTTCAATCTCTGCAGCGTTTCTATTCCATCCATTTCCGGCATCATGTGATCTAGCAGCAAAAGATGATACGAATTATTTGACATTTTACGGATGCAGTCCCTGCCGCTTACGGCTGTATCTAATTGCACTCCGGTGCGCTCTAACAGCCCTGAGAGAACCTTTAAATTCATCTCGTTATCATCGACTGCCAAAATTTTCGCATCCGGTGCGCGAAAGATGCCCTTATCTTCCAGTGCTCTTTCTCTCCTCTCCTGCAGGCGTTTCCGATAATCCCCGATAGGGTGTGGATTAGAAATTTCCTGCGGTATGATTGCGGTAAACTCACTTCCCTCACCATAAACGCTGGAAACCTGCAGGATGCCATCCATTAAATCAAGCATATGCTTCGTAATATTTAACCCCAGTCCGGTTCCCTCTATGGTGCGATTTCTTCTTTCATCAAATCTTTGAAATGCATCAAACAACTGCGTCAAATCTTCTTTTTTTATTCCGATTCCCGAATCCTTGACCGTAACGCACAGCAAAAACTGGCTGCCCTGATACTGCCGAAAAACTCGCAATTCTATCGTGCCACCCTCTGTATATTTTACTGCATTTGTCAACAGGTTTAAAATAATTTGGCGAATACGGATTTCATCTCCCAGTAACATATCGGGAACAGCCTCATCAACATTTACAACGAAATCCAATCCTTTTTCATTTGTTCGGGGAATTATCATATTATATAAATCATTAATTACAGAGCTTAAAGAATATACCACCGGCACAATCGTCATTTTACCGGATTCTATTTTAGAAAAATCAAGTATGTCATTAATTACAGACAACAAAGTACGACCTGCACTATCAATATTTTTCGCATAGTCTCTCACGGAAGGCTCATTTGTCTCCCGAAGTATCAATTCATTCATCCCCAGCACTGCATTAATCGGAGTACGAATCTCGTGGGACATATTCGCTAAAAACTGTGATTTTGCTTGACTTGCCTCCAGAGCTTGCCGCTTTGCTTTGTCTGCCTCCTCCTTTGTCTGCTCCAAAGTTTTCATTGTAATCATAAGGTCTCTGTAGTCAGAAGACTCCATAGAAAAACTCACCATCATGACTGCCAGTGAAATGGAAAACATCCCCAGCAAAACATTGCTAAATACGATAAATTCCAACATGGGACCTGTAATTACAATTGCACTATATATAATAAGGGCTATCTGCTGCTTTTTTTCAAAAATGCGAAATTTCCCTATCATGATCACTATTGATGACAAGAAGAAATAATACGGCACCAGATACACCAAAATATACAGCGTGCTATGTATATACTCTCCCGCTTGATCCAAACGGAATATAAATCCACCATAGGTATTTGCCAGCAAAAGACACTCGTACCCAATCAGGACAATCAGATTTACCCGCAATATTCTGGTCTTTCTCTTTTTCTTATATATATATATTTGGGAATAGGTTATAAACTGATAACCCAGGAGTGCGACAACAGCAAAATATATCGTATTGAGCACCACATTAAGACTATGAGGAACCACTGCCCCATAGCTTATCGTAATTGCCGTTACGATATCCAGTATATCTGCAATAATAACGATTACAATTAACTTTTGAAATTCCGTATTTACTTCCGTACGAATGGTGTACTGCAGCTTTATGTAAATATACATAATTACCAAAAAAGCTGCAGCTGCCACCTCGTAATATATATTGTACTCTAATGTCATACAAATCTCCCAAAAAGATTCTATCCGCTAACTGTATCAGCAGATTTCCGCACCAGCAGGCATATCTTTCTCCGGCGTAAGAAGTGCCAGATTCCCCTCTGCATCCTCTGCGCAAAGAAGCATTCCTTCCGACAACACACCCGCCAGCTTTGCCGGCTTCAAATTCACTAATACCATTACTTTTTTCCCGACCATCTCCTCGGCACTGTAATACTGCTTAATCCCGGAAACAATCTGTTTCGTCTGACTGCCGATTTTTACTTGAGAACATAGCAGTTTCTTGGATTTTTTCACTTCCTCGCAAGCCACAATCTCCCCTACCTGAAACTGCATTTTCATAAAATCGTCAAAGGTAATCTCTGCCTTTGGTTTAATATCAATGACTGCCTCATCCGTCTCACCGGCTTCCGCTTTCGCCTCTGCAATCTGCTTTTGCTTAATCTCCTCTGCCTTTGCCATAACTTCTTTGGATTCCAGACGCATAAAGAGGATTTCCGGTTTCTCTGCTACACGGTTTCCTGATTCATACAAACCAAACGATTCCATGTCAGCAAAATCTCTTTTTTTCGCACCAATCTGTGCCAGAATTTTTTCCGTTGTATCCGGCATAAATGCTTCCAGCAGACTGGCACCGATAGTAATAGATTCTATCAAATTATATAAAACCGTAGACAGCCTGTCCTTTTTAGCCTCATCTTTACCTAAAACCCATGGCTCTGTTTCATCAATATATTTATTGCAGCGCTTAAACAGTGTAAATACTTCTGTAATCGCATCTGCTACACGGAGCTTATCCATCTTTTCGGACACTTTTTTCGGTGTGTCCAATACCAGTTTCTTTAAGTCATCATCTACAGCTTCCGCTACACCCTTGTCTGCCACAACACCGCTTAAATATTTATTCGTCATGGAAATTGTCCGGTTGACGAGATTACCCAGTACGTTTGCCAAGTCCGAATTCATTCTCTCCACCATGAGTTCCCAGCCAATGACACCGTCGCTCTCGAAAGGCATCTCATGCAGTACGAAATAACGGACAGCATCCACGCCGAAAATATCCACTAAATCATCTGCATAAATGACATTCCCTTTGGATTTACTCATCTTACCATCATCCTGTAATAGCCACGGATGTCCGAAAATCTGTTTTGGCAGCGGCAGCTCCAAAGCCATCAATATAATCGGCCAGTAAATTGTATGGAATCGTAAAATATCCTTTCCAATCAAATGCAAATCTGCCGGCCAGAATTTATCATACAAATTTTCACCCTTCTCCGGTGTGTGATTACCGTCCATATCAAAACCGAGGCCGGTAATATAGTTGCTTAACGCATCTACCCACACATAGATCACATGTCCCTCATCAAAATCCACCGGAATACCCCATTTAAAAGAAGTACGGGATACACATAAATCCTGTAATCCCGGAAGGAGGAAGTTGTTCATCATTTCATTTTTTCGCGACTCCGGCTGGATAAACTCCGGATGCGTGTTAATATACTCTATCAATCTGTCCGCATATTTACTCAGCTTCAGGAAGTATGCCTCCTCCTTCGCCGGCTGACAATCCCGACCGCAATCCGGACACTTACCGTCCACAAGCTGAGAAGGGGTAAAGAAAGATTCACATGGCGTACAGTACATTCCTTCATAAAATCCCTTGTAAATATCCCCCTGGTCATAAAGCTTTTTAAATATTTTCTGTACCTGCTTTTCGTGGTAATCGTCTGTGGTACGGATAAATTTATCATAAGAAGTGTTCATTAAATCCCAAATCGTTTTAATTTGACCGGAGATATCATCCACATATTGTTTCGGGGTAATTCCCACTTCATCTGCCTTCAGCTCAATTTTCTGACCATGCTCATCCGTTCCTGTCTGGAAGCGCACGTCATATCCCTCCAGCCTTTTATACCGCACAATACTGTCCGCCAGAACCGCCTCATAAGTATTACCGATGTGGGGTTTCCCGGAAGTATATGCGATTGCCGTAGTTAAATAATATGTCTTCTTATCTGCCATGATTTCCTTCTTTCCGCAAAAAACGTCTTTAAGGCTCGTTTTTCCAAACCTCAAAGACGTTTGACTGCTTTTATTTATTCCTTGCCTGTTATACTAGTTTAGTTTTTCCCACTTTGTTTGTCAAGATACATCAACGATGCATAGAGAATGTATCCATTGGATAGTTTTTCAGGTTCTCATGAACTCCACGGTCATCTGCCTCATCCAGAAGTGCATTGCGGTCTTTCAGAGACTCCTTCTCGGAACGGTGCTGGCTCGGTCCGCCGACACAACCGCCCTCACAAATCATTCCTTCAATAAAGTCCTCCGGCAAACGTCCCAGCTTCAATAATGTGAGAGCCGCTTTACACTCTGCGGCACCATTGCAGACACGCACCTTTAAGTCCGGATTCTCATCCGTCTCCTCTAAACATTTCACAACAGCGGCAGTAACTCCACCGGAGTTAGCAAACTTCTTACCATAAATACTTGCTTCCTGTGTATTGTTTTCACCAGCTTCGAAGCGAACACCTCTGGACTTGAGCATCGCACGCATCTCGCCGTAAGTCAATACATAATCAGCATTCCCTTTGATAGTTTTGTCCTGGCTCTCAGCCTTTTTCGCAACGCAAGGTCCGATAAAAACCGTAACAGCATCCGGCTCTTTCGCTTTTATCATACGAGATACAGCACACATAGGTGAAACAGATGTGGACACGTTATCCCACAACTCCGGAAAATGTTTCTTAACCATGTTGACAAATGCCGGACAACAGGAAGTCGTTTTCTTCTTGCCGTCTCGCGCTGCCTCTGCCCACTCTGCAGCCTCTGCAGCAGCAGTCATGTCTCCTCCGAGACCTACCTCAATCATATCCTTAAATCCGATTTTCTTTAACGCATCGCGAATCGAAGCCATGGAAATGTCTTTTCCGAACTGTCCCTCTGTCGCAGGTGCCACCATAGCATATACGGATTTCCCTGCCAACATATCATTGATAATGTCCACAATGAATGTCTTGGAACCGATTGCACCAAATGGACAACTATGTATACAATGTCCACACTGGATACATTTTTCTTCGTCAATGACACAGATACCGTTCTCATCGAACGACATGGCATCTACCGGACACGCTCTCTTACATGGACGCATCAAATCTGCAATAGCATTGTACGGACAAGTCTTGGAACAGAGTCCACATTCTTTACACTTATCCGGATTAATATAAGCACGGTGTCTTCCCATGGAAATTGCGTCGAAGCGACATGCCAACTGACAGGATTTCTTCATACATTTACGACAGTTATCTGTCACCACATAACGGGCAATGGCACACTCCTCACAAGCCGAGGAAATGACCTGAATCACACTGTCACTGTCCTTATCACTTGGACATTTTCCTTCTACCAGACGGATACGCTGGCGAATGATCTCTCTCTCTTTATAAATGCAACAACGAAACCTTGCTTTTGGTCCGGGAATCATTTCAAAGGGGAGAGTCTCTTTACCATCGTCCAGTTTTTTCTCATACGCTAACTTTGCCACCTCTTGTAATACCTGGTGCTTAATATTTAATATGGTTACGTCATCTGAAAGCATATTTTATTCTCCTTTCCATTCATCTAAGTATAGTAGCTTGTATATTTTTTTAGAACGTCAATATTTCAACCAGTATACCATAAAAAAAACGGAAAATCTACATTATCTGACAGGATTTTTCTGACAAAACTACCAAATTAACGCAGAAGTTTTTCCTTCAGACTATCGCGTAAAGAAACCGAATTCGCAATGTAAAATATTGTCTAAGTGCACATTTTAGGGAAATTCTCGTGATTTTTCCATATTTTTGACTGGTTTTATTGTATTTTTTATGATATCCTTGTCATGTTTCTACCATATTTTTATTGCATGATACCATAGAGCGTTGGGAAAGGACTCACAAATACGTCCCGGCAACCCCTCCGTCAGGCATGATTGCAAATCACAATACAGATTGGAGAAAAATATGAAAAAACGATTGCTATGTGCTTTATTGACAGTATCTTTACTTCTTTCACAGGCAGTATCAACGATGATTTTTTCGACCACTACTGCCCGAGCAGAGGGAGAAGAAGAAACCTTTAAGGGCACCAGTCCCTTCACCTCATCAACGTACACCCATGCCGCCAAATTTAACGGCATGAACGTGTATCACGGAATTGATGTTTCCTATCACAATGATAATTCCAGTAAATATATTGATTGGAAAAAAGTCGCTGCTGCCGGAGTGGAATATGCCATCATCCGTGTGGGCTACCGTGGATATGGCAGTGGAACTCTTGTGGAGGACCCCCGGTATGAGAGGAATATAAAAGGTGCCCTGGAGAACGGCATTGCTGTAGGTCTCTATTTCTTTACTGAGGCAAAGACTAATAAAGAAGCAAAGGAAGAGGCAGATTTCTGTCTGAAGCTGGCAAAAGATTATGATATAACCCTGCCAATCGCTTTTGACTACGAGTACCAATATGTAAACGGTAAAAATGTAAGCCGTAAATACGGACTTTCCAAGGCAAAGGCGACATCAAACTGCAGAGTTTTTTGTGACACCATTTATGAAGGCGGCTACACACCAATGATTTACGCTAATATCAGCGATTTAACCAACACGATTGACGGAGCTGCACTGGAAAAAGACTATATGGTATGGCTGGCAAACTATACTACTAAAACTTCCTATACCGGACTTTACGATATTTGGCAGTACAGCAGTTCCGGTTCTGTAGATGGTATTCCTACCAGGGTAGACTGTAATTTCTGGTATTCCGATACAGACATCGGCAATATGAATTTTAACAGCGGGGATTTGAAAGATGCAGAGATTGATTCCATTGCTACACAAACTTATACCGGCTCGGAAATCAAACCGACTGTATCTGTCAAACTGAATAAACGTGCACTAAAGCTAAACCGTGATTATACAGTATCTTACTCCGATAACAAGAAGCCCGGCAAAGCAACCGTTACTATTACGGGCAAGGGCAACATCACAGGAACCCGAAAAAAGACCTTCAAAATCAACCCTAAGGCAGTTTCCAGCCTGAGCGCTAAATCAGCTACCAAAAAAATAACTCTCACCTGGAAGGGCTCGACAGGCGGTGAAGGTTACGAGATATGGCGTACAAACGTTTACAGTGGCGAGTACAAAAAAGTAAAAACCATTAAAACTGCTTCTACTAAGAAATTTGCTAATTCCAATCTCGGAAATGATAGAGAGTATTTTTACAAAGTACGGGCATACCGTAAAGTAGATGGCGTTTACTACTATAGTGCCTTTACAAAGATATCTGCAGGAACCACTCCGGGTGGCAAGGCGTTTATCGCTCCATCCAAGTTGATACTGCTGAAAAAGCCATCCGCAACCTCCGGAAAACGTGTAACTATTCCGGCTAATGCTACCGCCGTATATCTAGGTCGCACTGTCCTTGCAGACAAAACAAAATTTTATCATATACAGTACCTCAAAAACGGAACGGTTTATGATGGTTACTTAGCGAAAATAAAGGGTATTAAGCTGAGGAAGATGAAAACTACGACAGCAAAGACTGAACTCAAAGCGGATACCACCACATCCTCCAAGACATTGGCAAAAATATCCAAAAAGACACCGATAGCCATTATGAAAACCATTACTGCCAAAAATAAAACCTGGTATAAGACCATGTATCTGAAGGGAACGAAAGTGTACACCGGATATGTGTGTGCAGACACATTGGACTAAAAACAAAAAGTTTTTTCTATAATTAAGATATTTAAATTTCAAAAGGGCAAAGCATATAAAATGCTTTGCCCTTTTCCTCATTTTCTATAAGCTTCTTCGTATACTCTGCTATACCTCTTTCGCATTCTCTTTCACTTTCTGAGAGATAATCTGCCGGACTGTTTCGCCCACTCTTTTCTTTTCTGTTTTGTCCATCTGCTCCATATAAACCGGCTCACAGTACTCGATGATAACATGTGCTTTATGAACCCAGGGCAAATGCTGCTCCAACGCTGCATCCATATTATTCATTGCCACAGGCACAATCGGACATTTAGACTTATCCGCCAGTTTGAAGCTTGCTTCATGGAACGGAAGCAGCTCCTCTCCGGTATTCCTCGTACCTTCCGGTGCAATATAAATACTGGTGCCGTTTTTCATTAGCTCGATGCCTTCTAATATGGTCTTCATTCCCTCACGTATGTTTTCCCTATCCAGAAACAGACAATGCATATAGCGCATCCACGCAGATACCATTGGCATTTTCGCAATTTCTTTCTTGGAAACAAATGCCGTGGGTATTGGCGCTGTGGAATATCCGACAATCACATCAAAAAAGCTGCGATGATTAAATACGTAAAGTGCCGGCTGATCCTGCAGGATATTTTCCCTGCCCTTCACAGTGACTTTCACTCCGGCTAAAAACAAGATGCATCGAAAACCACCGACCACAAAAATCTGTGACATTCGTACTTTTTTCTTGTCATCAAACTTTCCAATAATAAATCCAATTAAGAACATCGGCAAGCTGACCACCGTATACATGATCAAAAATATCATTATTAATATGGTGCGCATCCTTCTCCCTCTTTTCTTTTGCTCCTTTTATGGTTCCACTTCCGCATTACGATTAGGCTCTTTCGTAATTTCCGGCTGACTATCAGGCTCTGTCGTCACCTCCGGTTCTTTCGTGGGCTTTTGAGTCGGTTTTTGTGTGGCTTTCGGTGTCGATTTCGGTTTTTCTGTCTTCTCCACATCAGGCTCATCTGTCTTTATCGGTTTTTCCGTCTTCTTCGGTTTTTTCGTTTTTTCCGGTTCCGGTATAGCAGCTTCCGTTTCCTTCGGTTTGGAAGTCTTCACCGGTTTATAGGACGGATGTGGTGTCGGTGCAGAGGTCATTTGCGGCTGCTGCGGTGCACCTACATCTGTATCTTTTACCTGCTCCTCCGGTTTTACCTTGTTGTTCACTGTAGTTGTCTGATAGTATTCTTCCATGGTCATTTTTTTCTTATGAAGCCTTTTCGCCAAATTTTTCCCTACATAGCGTAAATGCCACGGTTCATAAGAATAACCTGTAATATCTTCTTTGCCTTTAGGATAACGAATAATAAACCCATATTTATAACAATTTTTCGCCAGCCACTTTCCCTCTGTGGTATTGCCGAAAGACTCCTCCAGGGCACATCTTACGGAAGGCGAAGACACATCAATCGTCAATCCCGTCTGATGCTCACTGCTCCCCGGCACTGCAGAAACCTTATTCGCATTTACTTCTCCCTTTGTACTCACATTTCTATTGTAAATTTCTTTTTGTCTGCTGTAGGAACGATAGGCTGACACCCCGCGCAGACGTATACCTTCTTCTGTCGCTGCCGCAAAAAGTTTTTCTAATGCAGTAGCAGCAACCTTCCGCATATAGTTTTTCTCGTAGGTTCCATAAAAGCTAAATGTAATCTTCGGCACCACTAAATCCGGCGGAATATAATCCTCCGGCAGTAAGTAGTCCCTGTTTACCAACACCGTTACACTCTGGGGATCTGTATCCACCTCAATAATCGGTGCCGGTGATTTACCCGGTTTTATAGGCGATTGCACAACCTTGTCCTCCGGACGGTCATTATCATTATAATAATATTCATATTCCAACCTTTGGGTGTCATCCACATTTTTTGCCGTATGCTTATCAGCATGAAAAACATTCCACCCAATAATGCTTCCAGCCAATGTAGCGATTGCTCCGGCTCTTAATAGTATTTTATTCATAATTTTCACCTTAGATTTGATTCTGGCTTCAAGAGGCAAAGACCCCGTTTTACCCTTCGAAGATCATATACATCTAATTCCGTTTCAAAAAACCATATACACAATTATATGTTATTTTGTCTGAGCAATAATACCATATATTGTGTTTCCACTTCATAGTATAACATATTCTTGAAAAAAATCCATGGCAAATCTTATATATTTTTAAATTTATTTCGTTTTGACACCAAAATCCGAATCGTTTATACTCAAATTATACTCAAAAACAGAGGTGAACTATGAATCAAATAACAATAAAAGCCCCGGCAAAAATAAATCTGACATTGGACGTTACCGGACGTCGCGATAACGGCTACCATGATTTGCGTATGATCATGCAGACTATTGATCTATGTGACACACTTACTATTTCCCGGGCAGAGCATACCGATACTATCTCATTTTCCATGAATAAAGAACTGCCCGATGGCTGTCCAACAGAAAAAAATCTGGTATACCGGGCTGCCACAATTCTAAAGGAACAATATGGACTTTCGGGAGGAATGGAGATTTATCTCGAAAAGAACATTCCTGCTGCTGCAGGTCTGGCAGGAGGCAGTAGCGACTGTGCCGCTACATTGTCGGGCATAAACACATTGTATGATCTGGGTCTATCCACAGAAGAATTGTGTAAAATAGGGGTCTCCCTTGGTGCCGATGTCCCGTTTTGCATCCGAAAGGGCACTATGCTTGCCGAGGGTATCGGAGAAATCCTTACACCTCTCACTCCATTGCCACCACTGTGGGTTCTCCTCGTTAAACCTGACATTTCCGTCAGCACTGCCTATGTCTATCAACATTTGAACTTGCAGACTCTCACAGAGCATCCCGATACTGAAGCGGTTATCCGTGCCCTAGACTGCCATGATGCTGCTGCTGTTGCTCATGGATTGTCGAACGTTCTGGAAACGGTTACAATACCTGAATATCCGGCATTGTCTCAAATCAAAGATTTTTTGGCAGAGCAGCATGCGGTGGGAGTGCTTATGAGCGGCAGCGGACCTACAACATACGGACTATATCAGGATGAAATTGCCGCAAGAATGGCACTTCGCAATGCAAGAAATGCATATCCGGAGTATGATATCATCCTGTGCCAAACAAAACTGCCCGAATGATTTTGAGCCTAGCATAACGGTACCTATCTGAACCCTGTTTAGCCCCCGGCTAGAGTAAAAGGGGACGTTATGCTTAAAATTCAATTTCTCGTGAATTTTTCGTATATATATGTAAATATCTTTTAAAATCTGCCGATATACTATTTACAAGTATACAGTAGAATTAATGCAGTTCAAGGAAGAACTGCACCAGAAAAAGGAGGTTCCCTATGATATCAGCAACAAGCAACAATGTGAATACATATGCAGCAGCTTCTGCAGCACCGGCAACAAAGGAAGAGGAAAAAGCAGAAGAGAAGAAGAGTGAGGAAGACGAGTCTATTGTTTATGAAAAGAGCACAGACGAAAAGAAAGCTTCCACGAACCAGATTTACAACAGAGATGCTGTTATCTCCAAACTGAAGGCAGATCAGCAGTCACGTATGGATTCCCTGCAGAGTCTCGTTGAAAAGCTCTTAAGCAAACAGGGCAGCAAGTTCGATCTGGCAAATGGCAACAATCTGGCAGCATCTTTCCGCGCGGCAGCTATGAATGCGGATGCAAAGACCATTCAGGATGCAAGGGATGCCATTTCTGAGGATGGTTACTGGGGTGTAAACCAGACTTCCGACCGCCTGGTAAGCATGGCAATTGCTCTTGCCGGTGGCGATACGGAAAAAGCTGATGAAATGATGGCTGCTATCGAGAAAGGTTACAAACTGGCAACTAAGGCATGGGGCGAGGATCTCCCATCTATCTGCCAGCAGACCATGGATGCAACCAGACAGAAGATGAACGACTGGAAAAACGGCGTAACAACTGCTGCAGACTATTCCAATTATCTGTCCTAATATATGGGCAGGATTTAATAGAGCACCGGGAAAACTCCCGGTGCTCTATTCATTTTAATTATTTATATCGTTTCGCATTCCGCTATAGCCATATTCACCATTATCTTCTTAGAGCAATTGTATCCATCATCACTTTACCTCCAGAAAAAGTCCATAACGGTTAGACACCAAATAAATCCCCTCACCGGGCGCAACCTCTGCAGAACGCCCCCTGCCAATCAATCCTCTGGCTGTAAATGTGCCGTTTGCAGACTGGTCCTTCACCAAAAAAACATTCCTGCGGCTATCATAGTGGACAATACAGTGCATACGGCTGATATCCTCACCATCCACGCAGATTTGACAATCTTCATTAGAACGACCAATACGAATGTCCCTGTCATTTTCAATCCGCCACTGATGCACTTCCTCCCCGATTTTCAAACGAAGATATGGCGCTGTATCTTTAACGCCCTCTGCCGTATTTAAGTCCGCCATAAACTGTGCAATACTTTGAATTCTCTCTTTATGCGCCACAGCCATGGCTCCGGCAATCATATTGCTGACACTCTCCGATACTGCCCCATTCACATCATGGATAGACGGCAGAACTTCTCCTTTACTGCGGTCAACTGCAGATACCGGCACTTTTCCAGTCACCATATAGTAATACGTGGCACCTAATGCATACACATCCGTCCATGCTCCCAGTCCTTCTGTCCCATTATACTGCTCCAATGCTGCAAATCCGGCTTTCCGATACCCTGTCGTCCCATGCGCATCCCCCAAGATATACTGCTTCGTCACTTCAAAGTCTATCATTTTTACGGAGCCATCGTCCAAAATGCGCACAGAGTCCGGACCAATTCCCCGATGCAGCACTCCTAATTTCTGCAAATCCTCTATCGTCAATGCCAGTTTACGGATAATCTGTCCTGCCGTTTCCGGAGAAAATATCTGCTTGGTACGCTGCATATACTCCACAATAGTTTCCCCGTCCACACATTCACATAATAAATATGCCGTATCATTTCTTTTTATAAAGTCACCGGTCCGTGCAACGATCGTATCCTCCGTGAAAGTACGCATCAATTTAGCTTCTTTTTCCATCAAGTCAATGCCCTGACAGAAAGTATCCTCCTTATCAGAGGTCCTAACCTTAACATGACCGTCACCGGAGCGCACTGCCCACATAGTCGGAAAGTATTCTCTCACCATTTGGATTTTTTCCGTGCGCAAGTCCTGCATAAGATAAGTAATCATCACCTCGTCATGATACAAAACACGACCAATGGCATAATGCTGCGCCAGCACATACCCTTCCGGTAATGCATGATCCGGGCGATTTTCTTTTTCATATCCACATAACTCACACTTTGTTCCGTTATAACTTCCCTTTTGAAAACAATTCGGACATAAAACCTGTGTTGTCACTGTTTTGTTACCTCCTTCTTATGCACCTTTATCTCTGAGCATTTTGCTCCATTTCTTTTTCTAATTGTATCCGTTTACGCTGGACACTTCTTTCCATATGAATCCTGTCAACTGACAATGCCATTCCCATTTCAATCATCGTAAACAGTACAGCAGAGCCACCATAGCTGATAAACGGCAATGATACACCGGTATTGGGGATAATCGTGAGAACTACACCCATATTTATCAGCACCTGCAATGCAATATGAAAAGCAATTCCCAAAGTCAACACTCTGCCAAATGTATTTTCACTTTTTGCCGCAATCCGCACCAAGTGATACACCAAAAAACCGAACATCGCCAATAATACTGTCGCTCCGACAATACCCAGCTCCTCACAGACAATGGAAAAAATCATGTCGTTCTGCGCCTCCGGAATTTTCTCTAACTTTTGAATGCTGTTTCCCAAGCCCCGTCCTGTAATCCCCCCGGATGCTACTGCATACAGACCTTGCAACGGTTGAAATCCGTAACTGTCCGCATATGTTTCCGGTGAAATCCAAGCAAAAATACGCGCATAGCGAAAAGGCTTGCTATCAAGCCAAGCCTGTGTCGGCAGATGTTGCATCAGATAATTCCTTAGTACCACAACCCCTGCCGCAGCTCCGGCACCAAGTACTATATGCAAAACCGGATGATTCGTCATAACAAAAGTCAGCAGATAAGTAATGCCTATCAGAATAATCGCCGAAGACAAATTGTCACTGAGCACGTACACCAACGCTGCAGGAATACCTGTCAAAAGAATCCATACATACAACACCATAATGGGAATACGTTGTATCTGCTCCTGATATTTCGTCATGAAAGCAGCGATAGCCACCACCATTGCAATTTTCACAATCTCTGCCACCTGTACTTGCATGGGACCGACTTTCAGCCATCGTGTCGCACCGTGAGACTCCACTCCCCATGATGTCTTGAGCATAAAAATCATTGCGATTCCCGCGATAAAAATCGGAACAGACCACTTACGAAACCAGTTATAGTTCATCCTGCGCACGATAAGCATCGCAATAAAACCCAAAACAACAAAAACTGCCTGTTTTTTGAGCAAATACGCTGAATCAAATCCATATTCCTTCGTCATGCTGCACCCATAGGCAGATGCACTATATATCATTATCAGTCCAAACGCATTCAACAGGATCAGACAGGCAATCACCCGAAAATCCAGACGATCCATCTGACGGATATACGCTGCCAGAGAGCGTTTCATCGACATCTTCATACCCAACTCATGCCTTTCTAACAAACCTAATCAACCACTTTAATCGCCGTAATTTTTGGCTGTTTTTCTGCCGGTACCGTACCGTTTTTATCTATCGCATGCACATCTTCACAAATCTTATCTACAGTTTCCATTCCTGAAGTCACCATGCCAAATGCAGCATACTGTCCGTCCAGGAAAACGGAATCCTCATGCACAATAAAAAACTGGCTGCTGGCACTGTCCGGATCAGGGGTTCTTGCCATGGAAAGGACTCCCCGCTTATGGGAGAGATTGTTTTCCACGCCGTTGTCCGCAAACTCACCTTTGATAGTCTCCTCCGAGCCTCCCAGACCGGTTCCTTCCGGGTCTCCTCCCTGAATCATAAAACCGGACATAATACGGTGAAAAGTCAGTCCATCATAAAATCCTTCTTTTGCCAGCTTCACAAAATTAGTCACGGTAATAGGCGCCACATCCGCATCCAACTCTGCCTCTATGGTTCCATAATCGGCAATCTCAATCGTAATGTGATGCTTGCCGGATAGGGTCTCCTGCTTGTCCTCCCGGGAAGTCTCAGGCTCCTTAGTTGCCAAAACCTCCTGCTTGTCCTTTTTCGCATCTTTTCCCTGTTGCTTTGCACCATACCCACAGCCGCTCATAAGAAGTGCAAGCAGCATTGTTGCTAATAAAACACGAATATATTTTTTCATTTTTACCTCATTTCTCCTGATATTTATGTAATCTATAATTGCAATGATAAGGATTTGTGACGCTTCGACACAAATCCTTAATAAATATCATTTAAATTATCATTATGTTTCAGACAAAAGCAATCCTGCCGAACAGTCGAGATTCAAAAGAAAATGGTATATGCGGAACATATCACTGTCAATCAGTTCTGCCCTCCAGACTCCCATAAAGCCGACAACACGATCCACATAGTGTATCGGCAGAAGCAATACCGCATGGTCAGCCGTCTCATCCTTTGCCGCTTCCGGAATCATATACTCTAAATTACATTCCGAATAGGAAATCTTGCCATTCCGCTTCATCACTGTTCTTAACTTAGGTGTAAATGGGTTTTCATTATAGCAGTGAAGATTTTCTTTACCATCCCTTATATGTAAATCATCATTTATACAGATAAATGTCTCATCGGGCATATATTCTTCCAAAGCTTTCTGAAATTCTTGATCATCTCCACTTTTCAAAAGCTTCTCTGACATCTCGCGATAGTGTGGCAAGTCGAATCGGTATGCTGCTATTTCCAAATCCATTTTCGTCAGGACTTTATCCATATCAAACAGGTGGGTTTCCTGACAACCACAAGACTGGGACAGACGGATATGATATTCTAATTCCGTTAGCACCGGAACCACTCCTCCATCCAAAATCCGAATTGCCTGGGCGACAATTTTCTTGGCATCATTGACATCGTCCCTCACTGCCGTCGTAATTCCGGGATAATGCAAAATACCTTCCTCGATTCCGTCTATACCCGTAACTAAAATCTCCTCCGGCACTTTAACACCACGCTCTTTCAGGAAATCCGTAGCAGCCACTGCCATAGAATCATTGGCGCAGATAATCGCCTCCGGCGGAACCCGGTTGGGATCCATAAATTCCTCCATAACTTCCCGCGTAGGTCCTATCCAGAAATCGCCATATCCCACACGTTCTTCTTCGTAAAAAAGATCATTATCATCTAATACACTCTTGTATATTTCCAAACGCCTCTGGGAAACTACATTATCCTTCATTCCCGCAATGAAGTTTACCTCCTTCATACCATGGTACTCTATAATATGGCGTACCAGTTTTTCAAAAGAGGAATCCGTATCCCAAACTACGTTGTAGCAGCCGGATATCTCCCTGCCGATAGAAATGACCGGAACTTTCGCACCTGTTGCCCCCATTATAATATCTGCAATGGGTTCATCATTTAACATCGTCTCCGTAAATATCATTACCAAGTCTATCGTTTTATAACTCATCAAATTAAAGATAGACACATCGCCAAAATCGCTGGCACCCATATAGTACAAATCGGAATCCACTCCAAACACCAACGCATAGTTACCGCTATACTGTATTTCTTTAATGACACGATTCAATAACTTCAGATGAAATCGCTCATTCAGTTTTGATGAACATAGCGCAATTACCCTTTTCCCATTATGCATAAGTTGCCCTCCTGATTTATTTCATACTGCTAATTATCTATTCTATGTATCAACATGTATTCGGGTGTATATAAAATCCCTTTTTTCCCTTTTTATTATAACATTTCTCAGGTCATAGAGCAAGATAAACAGTCAAACTTCTTCACGTATCATGCTGTATTTTCAATAGAATACATCTGCCAGAAATAGGAAGGTAAAACTCCCCTATTAAGCAAAAAATTTCTTTGTGCCAATGCTGTTAGTATGCTATACTGAGATTACCTACATTTTTAAGAATAAATTGAAATAAAATATACAAATACATAAAGGGGCGATAACTATGAAAAATAAAAAGAAAGAAAAAAAACGGATTTTTACATTTTCCAACAAAATACTATTACTCTGCATCGCACCTATGGTTATTATCTGCGTACTGATTACCTTTTTCAGCAGACAGTCGTTGACTGACTCTGTAGAAAATGAAATCGAGGGTGCATTAGAAATCGTTGCAATTTCCTTAGATGAAACCTATAGCAATCTATACAAAGGCGATTACGAACAAGACAAATCCGGCAGAGTAACCAAAGGCGGTGTAGCTATTTCCAAAAACTCCCAATTAATTGACGGTATAAAAGAACATACTGACTTTGAAATCACTTTATACTTTAATGAGTTACGACTGCTGACAACTCTGAAACGCGAAACCGGCACACCGGCAACAGGCACGGAAGCCGATCCTGAGGTATATGAAAGAATCATGCGGGGCGACTCTTTTTTCCGCCCTGATGTCTCATTATACGGCAAAACATACTATGTATATT
Source organism: Lachnospiraceae bacterium (assembly GCA_022510685.1). GTDB lineage: Bacteria > Bacillota > Clostridia > Lachnospirales > Lachnospiraceae > Butyribacter. Next base: position 45,635 of record JAFLTA010000018.1, read on the forward strand.
ATCAGCCTCTTTGCAACCAGGATGGTACGGTAGTCGGCGGTATTGCCGTGGCGAAAGATGCCTCCCTCGTGAAAAAATCCATTACCGCCCAGACCAGACGCATTACCATTATCTCCATTGTACTTCTGGCGATTACCTGTGTCGTCATCGTATTATTGGCATCGCGCACGGTCTCTGTAATGAAAGCGATAAAACAGTTCCTCGCTCAGCTTGCCGAAGGTGAATTCCGCATCAAGCCCGCACAAAAATATTTATCACGGAATGATGAGCTCGGGGATATCTTTACCAGTTCCGTACAGCTTCAAAATGAACTTTGCAAAATAGTAGATAACATAAAAAGCTCATCCTCGGATTTGATCATCTCTGCAGATCAATTGACAGACGTGGCACAGGATACCCGCAGTACCGTAGATTCTGTATGCCAGTCTATGGAGGGTATTACCAATGCCTCTGTTACTCAGACAGAGGAAACCACCCTCGCCATCGGCAACGTAGGAAAAATCGGTGAGGAGATTGGTTATATCTCACATATTATGGATTCGCTGACACATCATGCAGAACAGATGTCTGACGCCGAGCAGGCATCCGAGCGCATCATCCGCGAATTAAATAACTCCAATGTCGAGACTATCACTTCCATCACAAACGTTGCAGAGCAGATCAACACACTGCATGCATCTGTAGAATCCATCCAGGCAGCTATTTCCATGATTCAAAGTATTGCCGAAGAAACAGATTTGCTTTCCTTAAATGCTAATATTGAAGCAGCGCGTGCCGGAGAAGCAGGACGCGGCTTCTCTGTCGTTGCTACCCAAATCAGCAAACTTGCCGAGCAGTCCAATACCACTGCAGAGGACGTGGAGAACATCATTGCAAATATCGTTACCGAATCTGACCGCATGGTGGAAGTAATGGCAGATGTAACGGATAAAATCAATAAACAGCAGGCAATGCTGGATGAAACCATGAGCAAATCCAACGAGGTGGCACACGGCGTTCACAATTCCCTGGAAGATATCAACAGCATCCGAGGTAAAATTGATGTATTGAGCCAGTCCGGTGACGCTATCCAGAGCATTGTAAATAAGTTGGCAGAACTTTCCGAGCAAAATGAGTCTTCCACACAAGATACCATGAATTCTGCCCTGGGAATGAGCGATACCATGAACTCCCTGGAGAACTCCTCCGAGAAATTAAAGACACTTGCGAAAGAATTAGATGAAACTCTCGTTAAATTTAAGATATAAAAGCTTTTTTGAAACTAGAATAAAAAAGAAATGAGGAAAATGCTATGAATACCTATAGAGATAACGATGCAAAACATATTATCATGGGAGCATTAGTATTTGTTGCGAGTATTATTTTTCTGGTAGCCTTAGACTTTAAGCAAATTTTAGAGCTGTTTGACCATACACCACCGGAGGAATTTGCTACGGAAACATATGAAACTTATCACACCGTTGATGAGGTGGCAGCAAGACTACAGGAAGAAATCATGAACGGAAACACCTCCTGCACCTTTTATTTGGAAAATATAACCTCCGATGATATCACTCAGATTAACAATATGATTGACCCTACCTATGGCACTGCTGCCAATCAGGAAACCTATATGGACTTTGCCGGTAAAAAGGATAATACAGAAAAAATTACCCTGCGGATTGAATTGTCCCCTGCCTATTTCGTTTATGCAAATATTCTTTACGGAAAACCGCTTCCTTCCGGAAATTCTAAGGCACAACGATTATTGGAAGAAACGAAAACGGCACTTGCAGTTATAGATGAAGATATGAGCGATTATCAAAAGGAGTTGAAATTACACGATTATCTGATTCGGAACTGCAAATACAGCGAAACATATTCACATGCCAAAACCTCGGATATATACAATGCCTTTGGTGCACTGGTGGATAAAAAAGCGGTCTGCGACGGATATGCACAGGCTATGCAGCTTCTTCTCACCTGTGCAGGCGTAACCTCCAAATATGTGAGTGGTACTGCTACAAGCAGTTCTAAAACCATGAATCATGCGTGGAACATGGTGCAGTTAAAGGATGAGTGGTACCATCTGGACGCCACTTGGGACGACCCTGTTCCCGATATGGGTAAATTCTCCACACATGCCTACTTTAACGTGACAGACGATTTTATTAGTGGCAGCCATACCTGGGACACTACAAAATATCCTCAGGCAGCATCAAAAAAAATGAATTATTATGCCAAGAAAAAGCAACGATTTTCCAGTTGGAAGAAATATAAAGCTGCCTCTTACAAAGCACTGGTCAACAAGGGAAAGCCCATCTATGAAGCATACATAGGGAAACGAAAAGTGACGAAAGACGATTTTAAATTTCTATACAAGAAAACATCCGATTATGAAAAACATTATAGCTGGAACATGGTTGAAGAAAAAAAGGGGAATGTACTGATATTGACTGCGCAAGAATAGAAAAGAACTGGGCCGGCGGGATTCGAACCCACGACTGCAGGAGTCAAAGTCCTGTGCCTTACCGCTTGGCGACGGCCCATTAAACAAATATAGTATAGGAGGATTTTCCCATTCGATAAAAAATCCCTGCTAGCCATCTAACAAGGATTTAAGGTGGATACTGGGATTCGAACCCAGGGCCTCCAGAGCCACAATCTGGCGCGCTAACCAACTGCGCTATACCCACCATATG
>JAFLTA010000019.1 GCA_022510685.1 Lachnospiraceae bacterium
AAAATATAAGTGCAAGATAACCGTCAAGGCAAAGAAAAAAACGACACCAAAGCCATCATCAAAAACGACACCAAAGCCAACAGGTAGCAGCGGTGGTTCATCAGGCGGCAACGGAGGTTCGTCAGGCGGCGGTACACGTCCGGGAGTGATTACCCCGCCACCAACTGAGACTCCGTCAGGAGGAGGTGGCTCAACCCCGACCATACCGCCGGAAGCGGAAGGTACTCCCGTACCGGTTATTACTCCGGAGCCGAGTGAAGAGGACAGCCTAAAGACAGATATTACAGTCGACTTAAATACGTCGTTAGACGAAAGCAAAGGAACGGTATGGAATAGATACCGTAAAAATCTCGGTCAGGTGCCGGCGGAAGAGGGCGATACTGTGACCATTGATTGTACCAGTGCTCTGGATTCCCGTTTGGATTGGATAAATACACATGGAAAATCCCTGAGTATGGAGGAGTTGCAGGCTCACGAAAGTGCGGAATATGTTGAAGGTGGTGAGGGTCAGTTTTGGGAGCATCATTGTAGAAAGGGAGATATAATTGATCTGGATTTGGGTATGAACACCATTTATGTTCGTCTGACCGTGCTTGACATTAAAGATAACATCATAGGTGTTCAATATATGAATACGGACAATATTGTAGTAAAAATAAAGGAATCTCAACAGCCGACCCCGACTCCGACTGGTGGTGGCTCAGGTGGCGGAGGAACCACGACAGATCCGACCCCGACACCGGCTGTGGGCACGGGTAGCCGTGGCGAGGATGTGACGTTAGAATCATGGAGAAGTACATTTACGGTAAAGACAGATGCACGGGACTATAAGTTCACATTAGGTATGTCAGCGGATGATGTCAAAAAGGTATTGGGTAACTATTCTCTGGATGTACGACGCTATGACGGAAAATCTCCACAGGGATTTGACGTGATGGCATTCCGACAGGATGGAAAATATAATACATATATTCTCGTATACTTGAAAAATAGTAAGGTAGTCGGAATCACAGCAATCGGAAAAAATGTATCTTATGGAGATATTGTGCAGACCGGAACGACGGCATCTTCTTTAGAGAGCAGTGGATGGTATCCTGTGGATTGGTATACGACAAAAGGCTCTAAAGCGGCAGCAGGGGCGTATTCCAAAGATAATAATGAAGGTCATGTATTGGCTTTCGTAGACTATTATGGTGACAAGACGACTTACTGCATTCAGGTATTTTCATGGGACTATTCTATAGATTCCATGACGGATGTGTCAAAGAATACTTCGCTCGATTATACCACTTCTGTCCTGTCGGAAATGAAGACAGAATGTGGGGAAATGATAAATGCGTATTTGGCATATTATGGTGTGCGCACGTTATCCATTAATAGTACAGTAAGCAGTGTAGCACAAGAATATTGCGCCGACTTAAAAAACATACCCGCGATGGATTCGACTCAGGCAGATAGGGGAAGTTTAAATGTTAAAAGCGCGTTGACAGCTAAGGGGCTCAAGTTTAATGCATGGGGCGAGCGTGTAATGATTGGAAATATGGATGCCATCGGAGCAGTTAATGCAGTAGTGCAGAGCGAAGATGCAAGAACGCAGATTCGTGATACCGGTTTTAAAATTATGGGACTGGGAACAGATAATTATGATAATGGTTCGCAGAATACTCCATATTTAGTAATTGATTTTATTGATTTTAGTTCGAATATGTAAATAGAAGAAAATAACAAAAATTATCGTCACAGTGTCATATTATAGCAATATAGATGCTGACAGTATCGTAAAATTAGGAGGTTTATTTCATGACAGACTGCAAACTCTATCTGCAGTCTGTCATGAAGCTACCATCTTGCAATGTATACAACAGGATGTGTAGCAAGGGAGAAGGAATGGGATCATGAAAGGGGGTTAGCATGAAAAAAGGAAGTAAGGTAAAAAGGCGCCTGTTTTGTACGGTTCTGACATTGGCGTTAATCATCACCGGGATTCCGGCACCAAAATATGCAGAAGCAGCAAAGAAAAAACCAAAACTGAACAAAAAATCAGTGAAGCTTACAGAAGGTAAGACCGTAAAACTCAAAGTGAAAAATAATAAAAAGAAAGTAAAGTGGTCTTCCAGTAAAAAGAAAGTAGCTACCGTATCAAAGAAAGGTGTAGTAAAGGCAAAGAAAAAAGGAACGGCAAAAATTTATGCCAAAGTGGGCAAGAAAAAACTTACCTGTAAGGTTACGGTTAAAGCGAAGAAAAAGAAAGCGACACCGAAGCCGAAATCAAAGCCGACGCCTACATCGAATTCCGGCAATTCATCAGGGGGCAGCCAGAATTCGTCCGGAGGAAGCGACGGTTCAACCGGAGGAAATCAGGATTCATCGGGAGGAAACGGTGGTTCGTCTGGAGGAAGTGGTGATTCGACCGGAGGAAACGGTGGTTCGTCTGGAGGAAGCGGTGGTTCGTCTGGAGGAAACGGTGGTTCGTCTGGAGGAGGCGGTGATTCGACCGGAGGAAGCGGTGGTTCGACCGGAGGAAGCGGTGGTTCATCGGGAGGAAACGGTGGTTCATCGGGAGGAAGCGGTGATTCGACCGGAGGAAGCGGTGGTTCAACCGGAGGAAGTGACAATCCATCCGGTCCAACACCAAAACCGGATAAATTGGTAAATCCGGGAACGATCACATTGTTGGATACGGGAGAGAGTTGGCACTCCTTTGCAGAATATGATGCATCATCTCCGATTATGGTAACGGGTGATGTTAATCTGCAAGTTAGCTGTACGGGAATTTCTAATTTGGAAATTCGTTTTGTTAATTTAAGTCCTGCAATACCGGAGATAGCTTTTACATCGCAGGAAGAAAATGTTGATAGAGATAATAGTATATGGGGAAGGACAAAATGCAAAGATGGAGACCTTCTCTCTACTGCATCGGGTATCCTGCATACGGGAATGAACAGCATTTATATCCGTTTGTACGATAGGGATACGGAGTATTATTACTATCTGAATACGCCACCGATTTATATAGAAGCAGAGGAAACGCCGGATGCGACCCCTACTCCGACGCCAACTCCTGCCGGAGGCGGAGGGTCTACGACGCAGCCTACACCCACACCGGATCCTACACCGGTGCCTGCTACAGGCTCTGAGGGACAAAATGTTGATTTGGGTACTAAGACAGCATTTACCGTCAAGAGTAGTTCACATTCAGCTTCTTATAAGTTGGCATTGGGAATGTCAAAGAGTGATGTGAATAAAGTATTGGGTGACTTATCCACAAACAAAAAGAGGACAGGGAAATCACCTCAAGGATTTGATACGATTTCGTTCCGCTCCGATGGTTATGGCACATATATACTGGTTTACATGGATCCTAAAAAGAATGATGAGGTTGTAGGTATTTTCAGTATTGGCAGCAGTGGAGTGAGCTATGAAGGAGTGGTATCTTCCGGAACAAGTGTGACTACTGGTAACGACTGGTCTCCTGTGAGTTGGTATAGCACGTCCAGTGGTGGCAATGGAGCATATGTGAAAGAAACGAGTGATGCTAATGTGATTGCCTTTGTGGACGCACTGGGCGATAAAAAAGTATACGGCATTCAGATATTCTCCAAGGGTTATAGTGTTGATGACATGACTAATCCGGGACTCACAAGCTTATCATTGGATTATTCAGATGATGTGACAACGGAGATGGCGGCAGAGGCAGGAGAGATGATAAATGCATACCTGGCATTTTGTAACAAAGGAACGCGTTATATCAATACGGACTTATCCAAAGTTGCACAGTCATATAGTGCGACAGTTACAGGCAATAGGGGTTCGAATGCCGAATCTGAAGGTCGTAAACAAGCTGAAATGAAAACAGCAGTAAAAGCGATAACCGGAAAAGAGCCTGAGGTGGCATGGGCAGAATTACTGTTTATAGGAAATATGGACGCTATAGGTTTTGTGAATTCTGTCATTGAGAGCGATAGAGGAAGAAGTTATATCCAAGACAAAGAAGTTACAGGTAAATCGGGATATAGATATATAGGCATAGGAGTATCCGCACATATGGATGGAGATGCTTATGTCCCGAATATGGTTATTGATTTAGTACACAGATATAAAAGCTAGTAATTAGTTATCAAAATTTCATGACAGACTGCAATTTTTATCTGCAGTCTGTCATGAAAATAAAAAGAACATATATATAATGTAATAACAGATAATAAGCGTGAACATCAAAAGTCCTTTCGGGGACTTGTTAAGCATAAATAATATTTTAAGTATTACGCAACCATGTTATGTAAAATGATTATTTTTGATAGTTATTTCGGCAGCATAGTTGGTAATCAGGGAGAAGGAACAGGAGCATGGGAAAAGAGGCAAAAACCAATGCCATGCGGATGTTGGAACGGGCAAAAATTTCTTATCAGGTAAATCTATATGAGTGCGAGGAATTCATCGACGGAATTGATGTGGCAGATCGCCTTGGGCAGGATTATGAAATGGCATTTAAGACCCTGGTGACACAGGGCAAGAGCGGAAACTATTATGTGTATGTAATTCCGGTACATCGGGAGCTGGACATGAAAAAAGCAGCAAAAGCAGTGGGCGAAAAGTCCGTGGAGATGCTTCCGGTTCGTGAGATTAATCAGATAACGGGATATATCAGAGGTGGTTGTACACCTATCGGTATGAAGAAACCATTTCCAACAGTAATTCATGAAAGTGCAAAACAGCAGGCAGAAATAGCAATTAGCGGCGGCAGGCACGGAGTACAGATCGTGCTGTCACCGGATGATTTGGCAACGGTGATAAAAGCTGATTTTGCGGATGTAATTCAAGTATAGTCCGGTGCAAAAAGTGTCGGCTGGTGCAATCGACAGTAAGGATTCTGGCTATATATGTAGAATATTATTGTTTGATGCACTGGAACTGGAAAGGGGGTTAGCATGAAGATTTCAAAAAGAGCTAAAAATCGCCTGCTGTGCGCAGCTTTGACATTAGCGTTAATCATTACCGGAATTCCGTCATCAAAATATGCAGAAGCAGCGAAGAAAAAGCCGAAACTGAACAAAAAATCAGTGAAACTTACGGAAGGGAAAACTGCAAAGTTAAAAGTAAAGAATAATAAAAAGAAGGTAAAGTGGTCTTCCAGTAAAAAGAAAGTAGCTACCGTATCGAAGAAAGGTGTAGTAAAGGCTAAGAAAAAAGGAACGGCAAAAATTTATGCCAAAGTGGGCAAGAAAAAACTCACCTGCAAGGTAACGGTTCAAGCAAAGAAAAAGAGTGCAATAGTACCGGTACCAAAGCCGGCTCCAACACCCAATACAAGTAGTTCATCGGGAGGAAGCGGCAATTCGTCCGGAGGGAATCAGGATTCATCAGGAGGAAATGGTAGCCAGTCCGGAGGAAATCAAGATTCATCGGGCGGAAACGGTAATCAGTCCGGAGGGAATCAGGATTCATCGGGCGGAAACGGTAGCCAGTCCGGAGGGAATCAGGATTCATCGGGCGGAAACGGTAATCAGTCCGGAGGAAATCAGGATTCATCGGGAGGAAATGGAAACCAGTCCGGAGGAAATCAGGATTCATCAGGAGGAAATGGTAGCCAGTCCGGAGGAACTACAACTGCAGCGCCTGCGCCGACGATTCCGGCAGGAGATACGGGGATTTCTCAGGAGGAGCAGGAGCAAAAACAGCAAGAAGCATTAAATGGTGCTAATAGTGAGCGTGCTAAACAAGGTTTATCGGCTTTAGAGATAGATGAGAGATTAAATTATGCGGCATATCTAATAGCGAAGGAATATAAAAATAACTGGGGTGGTAATGAACCATCCAAAGCACAACAGGATAAGGCGTTAGCTGATGCCGAATTTACTTGTGACTCATATAAAGCAGTTTTCCTTGCATGGGGACAGACTTATGAGGAAGTGTTAAATCAATGGATGACGACGGAAGCCAAAGAAACTATTTTGTCTGCCGGTTATAATAAAACAGGATTTGCAGAATTTAAAAATGATTGGGGCGGATACTGGGTGCAGATATTTGCAAAGGTAACAGAGGTAACTCCGACACCGGCTCCAACGCCAACACCGACAGTAAAACCAACACCAACGGCAAGTCCAACGGCAGAACCGACACCAACGCCAACACCGACGGCAGAGCCAACAGCAGAACCGACACAGGAGCCGACGGCAGAACCAACGGCAACGCCGACACCAAAACCGGATAGACTGACGAATCCGGGTACGATTACGTTAAATGAAACCAAACAAAGTTGGAGTTCATTTAAAGCGACAGACCCTGAGATTACTGTCACCGGCAGTGCCAGTGTGACAATTAGTTGCAATTCGGCTCTTGTCAATAATGTGGAAATTTGGTATGCAAATATGTCAAATGTTACTTATTCGGAGTTTGAGTTGAAATCGTGGGAAAATAAAGCTTTCAATGACACTAACTGGGCGCAACATGGAGGAAAGATTTCCAACGGACAGACTGTGAATTTGAAGGTTAATACATTCAATTGTATTTATGTCCGCATCTATGACACAAAAAATGATGAGATTTACTACTTAAGTTCTCCGAAAATAGTCGTGAAAGAAGTGGTAGTAACGCCGGAACCAACAGCAGAACCGACACCAGAACCAACGGCAACACCGACGCCGGAACCGACGCCGACACCAACACCGGAACCGACGGCAACACCGACACCGGAACCAACGGCAACACCGACGCCGGAACCAACGGCAACACCGACGCCGACCCCAACGCCGACCCCAACGCCGACCCCAACGCCAACACCGACGCCAACGCCGACGCCGACACCGGAACCGACAGCAACGCCAAAACCGGATAGACTGACAGAACCGGGCACAATCACATTAGATAACACCAATCAAAGTTGGAGTTCATTTAGGTCAACAGACCCTGAGATTACTGTCACCGGTAGTGCCAAAGTGACGATTCGCTGCAACTCGGCTCTTGCCAATAATGTGGAAATTTGGTATGCAAACATTCCAAATACTGATTATTCGGAATCTACACTAAAAACATGGGAAGAAATAGCCTATGATAGTAGCAATTGGGCTAAATATGGAGCTAGAATCATCAACGGGTATACCTTGTATTTGAATGCTGATTCCAATACGAAAAATTGTATTTATGTCCGCATTTATGACAAAAAGAACGATGAAATATACTACTTAAGTGCTCCGAAAATAATTGTAAAAGAGGAAGTGATAACGCCAACACCGAAACCGGAGAAATTGAAAGATCCGGGAACAATCACGTTGCTTAATACAGGACAGAGCTGGAATACGTTTAAGGTATATGATGAGTCAGCTAAAATTACGATAAGTGGTGATGTAAGTTTGAAAATTAGCTGTCCGGCAATTTCTAATTTGGAAATTAGGTATGTTAATATTGCTCCATACGTACCGTTGGATACCTTTACCAAACAGGAGGCTAATGTGCAAACGAATACCAGTATATGGGGAGATAAAGCGTATAGTGATGGTAAGATTGTGACTATATCTCCTGACATTCATGACTTGCATATGGGGATGAACTCTGTTTATGTTTATTTGTATGACAGAGATACAGAGTATGTTTACTATTTAAACACTCCACCGATTTTTATAACAGAGGCAGTGGCAACCCCGAGTCCGGCACCAACACCGACACCGGAACCAACACCTGAAGTATCCGGTTCAGCAGGTCAAAATGTCAACTTGAATGGAAAGACACCATTTACTGTTAGAAGCAGTTCGCATTCAGCGTCTTATGAGTTGGCATTAGGATTGACAAGGAGCGAAGTGAATACCGTACTGGGTGACTTATCTACAAACGAAAAGAGAACAGGCAGGTCTCCACAGGGATTCGACGTTATCTCTTTCCGTTCTGATGGATATGGCACGTATATACTGATATACTTTGATCCGGCAACTGACAAGGTAGTAGGCATCTTTAGTATCAGTAGTAGTGGAGTGAGTTATAACGGAGTAGATACTTCATACTCAACAGACAGCTCGTTGAGTGGCTGGTCTCCTGTGAGTTGGTACAGCACATCCGGTGGCAGCAGTGGTGCTTACTCGAAGCAGGAAGGTAACGCAAATGTGGTTGCCTTTGTAGATGCACTGGGTGATGGGAAAGTATATGGTATACAGATATTCTCCACGGACTACACGATTGCTGACATGACCAGTCCGAAAGATACGAAGTTTACTTTGGATTATTCAAGTCCAGTGACAATGGAGATGGCGACAGAGGCAGGAGAGATGATAAACGCATACTTGGCATTCTGTAATAAGGGAAGGAGGTACATTAATTCCAATCTAACCACAGTAGCACAGGCATATAGCGATTCAGTTAAATCTAACGGAGGAACAAATGCTGTATCGGAAGGTCGAGGTGCTTCGGGACTGAAAACAGCGTTAGAAGAGATAGGCAAAACGCCGGAATGGAAATGGGCAGAATTACTGCTCATAGGAAATATGGATACCATCGGTTTCGTAAATTCTGTCATTGAGAGTAGCATGGGACATGAATATATCCGAATTCCGCAAAATACAGATAATCACACAGGCTATAGATTGATAGGAATTGGAGTATCGGCATATCATGACGGTAGCAACTATTATCCGAATATGGTTATCGATTTAGCGTATAATCTTGCAGACTATACACCAAAAAACTAATAAGCACAAAAATCACACCCCTACAGGGAGCAGACCGTTCTGCTCCCTGTTTTAGGTCAACTTATTTTTTTCGACATAATAGCCAAAAAATCGTAATTTTTCCTTGAAATTTTGTGAAATATGTGTTATTATGAAGTTACGAAAATGTTTTAGTAACTACTGGGGCGACAAAATCCGTTCCGTACAACTTGTGGTTTTGTTGAAGCTCCATGACTTATATGATACAGACTTCATTGCGAACATTTTCTCGCTGATTGACTCACAGGGGATAGACGGAGAAGGCAGTGTTATTTCTGTGGGGAGTTCAGAAGACTTACACGGAGCGTATGGCTATCAGAGTGGGAGCGGATAAATACATACAGAACGTGGGTAAAAGCAATCCGAAAGGGTTGCTTTTTCCGTTGCAGTAAAATTGAAAAATCACTTTTTCATTGACTTGAAAATATTTCATTTCTGTGCTATTATTCATCTGGTTGTGTATTCCAATAATAACAGTAGGTTTGAAGACTGGCACCTTAACAGGATAGTGTTATTATGCCCTCATACCGGGCAGGCACTTTTGTTTGGTTTACAGTCGAAAAAATCTATGAGGAATGAGCGGTATTCGGTAAGAAACTGCATCAGATGATAGTGCGTCACTCCGGCTTGTGAAAGAGGGTGATAGCATGAAAATTGGAATCGTTGGAGCAGGTCGCGTGGGCGTTACGCTGGGGAAATACCTAGCAGATGCCGGTGTGGACGTGGCAGGTTATTATAGCAAAACGACAAAAAGTGCTGTTGAGGCAGCAGAGTTTACTGACACAAAGGTTTTTGAAAAACTCGCGGATATTGTACAAGTGAGCGACACCCTGTTTATCACGACACCGGACAGTGTGATTAGTGAAGTTTGGGGTTGCATTGCAGCGTATCCTTTGACAGGAAAAATCTTGTGCCATTTTAGTGGTTCATTGTCATCTGATATCTTTTCCGGGATAGATAAGACCGGTGCTTCCGGCTGTTCTATTCATCCGATGTATGCGTTCAGCAATCGATTTACTTCCTATGAAAATTTTCATACAGCATATTTGGTAGCAGAGGGAGCTGCTTCTGCACGGAAACCTTTGGAAAATCTTTTCCGGGGATTAGGTCATACCGTGTTGGAAATCCGGGCTGCAGATAAAGTGAAATATCATGCGGCAGCGGCAATGATCAGTAATGATATGATTGCGTTGTTTCAGACGGTCTTGGATTTATTGGAAGAATGCGGTTTTAAGGAGGAAGACAGCATTTGTCTTTTAAGACCGATAATAGAAAACAATGTTTCGACCATGTTGGAACAGGGAGCGATGGAGGCATTGACGGGACCTGTGGAACGCGGTGATACCGAAACGGTGAAGAAACATATGGAAGCCCTGCAGGCAAGTCCTGCCGGAGAGGTTTACCGGACTTTGGGCAAGGTGCTTGTCGACATTGCGGAGCGAAAATATCCTGAGCGGCATAATACAGCGATGCAGGCGCTGTTTTCTCTGGGCGAAAAATAGGATAGCCGGAGATAGGAATCCGACTGGCAAACAGCGGATATCCGGAAAGGGAAATAAAATGAAAAATACAGTTAGTACATTTCAGGCTGCTAAAGAAAAAGGGGAGCGGCTGACGATGCTCACTGCCTACGATTACTCCACGGCAAAGCTGATGGATGAGGCGGAGATTAACGGTATACTCGTGGGAGATTCTCTGGGAAATGTAATTCTTGGTTATGAAGATACCATTTCAGTCACAATGGAGGATATGATTCATCACGGTGCAGCAGTAGCCAGGGGTGCAAAAAATTCGCTGGTGGTAGTTGATATGCCATTCATGTCCTATCAGACATCGGTGTATGATGCGGTGGTCAATGCGGGCAGGCTGATGAAAGAAGGGCGTGCCAATGCAGTGAAACTGGAAGGTGGTGCCACGGTAGCCGAGCAGATTGCCGCCATAACAGATGCGGGCATTCCCGTAATGGCACATTTGGGACTGACCCCACAGTCCATTAATGCATTTGGCGGGAATAAGGTACAGGGCAAAAGTGAAGAAGCGGCGAAGAAGTTGATAGAGGATGCTCTGGCGGTACAGGAAGCAGGCGCATTCGCTGTAGTATTGGAATGTATTCCGGCGAAGTTGGCAGCGATTATCACAGAGAAACTGACCATTCCCACTATTGGTATAGGAGCAGGTGCGGGGTGCGACGGACAGATTTTGGTTTATCAGGATATGTTGGGTATGTTTTCCGATTATGTTCCGAAATTCGTAAAGCAGTTTGCAGATGTGGGAACGGTGATGAAGGAAGCCTTTGCCGCATATATTGGGGAGGTGCAGGATGGTTCCTATCCGGCAGAGGAGCATACCTTCCAAATTAACGACGATGTACTGGACAAGCTGTATTGATATAGATATAAATTTTTATTTGGATGGTGCCGTGAGTGCGGCGCATGACATAGTTGTATTGATATGAGGATATACAGGGATAGGGAAAAGAGGTTAGGAATGAAAATAGTTGAGACGATTTTAGAGGTAAGACAGCAGGTAAAAGAATGGAGAATGGAAGGGCTTTCTGTGGGACTTGTCCCGACAATGGGATACCTTCACGAAGGACACAAAAGTCTGATTGACCGTGCAGTTGCAGAAAATGACAGAGTGGTGGTGAGTGTTTTTGTAAATCCCATGCAGTTTGCACCATCGGAGGACTTGGAAAGTTATCCGCGGGATATGGACAGGGATGCCGCTATTTGTGAGAAAGCCGGTGCAAGTTTGATATTTCATCCGGAGCCGGAAGAAATGTATCATGAGGGTTTTTCCTCATTTGTAGATATGACTACTCTCACGGGCGGTCTCTGTGGAAAAAGCAGACCCATTCATTTTCGCGGCGTATGTACGGTGGTAGCAAAGCTATTTAACATCGTTACACCGGACCGTGCTTATTTTGGACAAAAAGACGCCCAGCAGTTGGCAGTCATTCGCCATATGGTAAGGGATTTGGATTTTGGAATTGAAATCGTGGGATGCCCGATTATCCGGGAGGAGGATGGTTTGGCAAAAAGTTCACGCAATACCTATCTGAATGTAGATGAGCGGCAGGCAGCGTTGATTTTAAGTAAAGCCCTGGCAAAAGGGAAAGCTCTGCTGGAGACCGGTGAAAAAGATGCTGCCAAAATCTGTCAGACTATTTTGGATGATATTGCCACGGAGCCGATGGCAAAAGTGGACTATGTGGAAGTAGTGGACTGGAATACGTTAGAGCCGGTGGAAACAGTCGCACGAGACGTACTGGTGGCAATAGCGGTATTTATTGGCAAGACCCGACTCATTGATAATTTTATCTATGAATTGTAGGGTAGTATGAGGCATGATACAGCAGATGAGCAATTGGACAAGTGAAAATGTCAGTTATTTATTATTCGTTGTACCGGATAGGGGAAAGGAGTACCTATGAATATTACGATGCTGAAAGGGAAGATACATCGTGCGGTAGTGAAGCAGGCAGAGCTGCATTATGTGGGAAGCATAACAGTAGACCCGGAATTGATGAAAGCAGCCGGAATTTTGGAATACGAGATGGTTCAAATTGTAGATATTGAGAACGGAAATCGTTTTGAGACATATACCATTTGCGGGGAGCCGGGCAGTGGTATGATTTGTTTGAATGGTGCTGCCGCCAGACAGGTGCAGGTCGGCGACCACATTATTATTATGGCTTATGCGCAGATGACACCGGAGGAGGCAAAAGAACATAAACCTACCGTAGTATTTGTAAATGAAGATAATCAGGTGAGCCAGATATCCCATTATGAAAAGCACGGTGAGCTGGCACCACTATCTTAGGGCGGGGTGGCAGATGCCCACTAACCAAAATAAGACGAGTGCCATTTTTGGGACAGGAGGAATCATGTTACAGGGAAAGACAGTTGTATTAGGTGTGACAGGTAGTATAGCAGCATACAAGATTGCAAACTTAGCCAGCATGCTGGTGAAGCTTCATGCACAGGTTCATGTACTCATGACGGATAATGCTACAAAGTTTATTAACCCTATCACCTTTGAAACACTTACCGGGCATAAATGTCTGGTGGATACTTTTGACCGTAATTTTCAATATAATGTAGAGCATGTGGCGTTGGCAAAACAGGCAGATGTCGTGTTAATCGCACCTGCGTCTGCAAATGTAATCGGTAAGATTGCAAACGGTATTGCGGATGATATGCTGACCACTACTGTGATGGCATGCAAGTGTAAGAAAATGATTGCTCCGGCAATGAATACAAATATGTTTGAGAATCCCATTGTGCAGGATAATCTGGATAAGCTGCGCCGCTTTGGCTATGAGGTCATTGCGCCCGCGGTGGGTTATCTCGCCTGCAAGGATGTGGGAGCCGGAAAACTGCCGGAGGAGTCGCTTTTATTACAACATATTTTGAGGGAAATCCGTTTCGAGAAAGATTTAGCGGGAAAGAGAATTTTAATTACTGCCGGTCCTACGGTAGAGGCAATCGACCCTGTACGATTTATCTCAAATCATTCCACAGGAAAAATGGGATATGCCTTGGCAAATATAGCCATGCAGCGGGGGGCAGAGGTGACGTTAGTGACAGGTCCGGTTCATCTGGAGCCTCCGGCATTTGTAGAGGTCGTTCCTGTGCAGAGTGCCGAGGATATGTTTCGGGAGG
This sequence comes from Lachnospiraceae bacterium, assembly GCA_022510685.1. Classification (GTDB taxonomy): domain Bacteria; phylum Bacillota; class Clostridia; order Lachnospirales; family Lachnospiraceae; genus Butyribacter. Next base: position 13,358 of record JAFLTA010000019.1, read on the forward strand.
TGACGAGCCGGGCAGCAGAGCAGGACATCATTATCAAGGCTGCGGCAGTGGCAGATTACACGCCGGAAATCGTGGCAGAGGAAAAGATAAAGAAAACGGGTGACAAAACGGAAATCAAGCTAATGCGCACGAAGGATATATTGAAGTATCTGGGGGAACACCGCGGGGCGGGTCAGCTGCTCTGTGGATTTTCCATGGAAACGGAGCATATGTTGGAAAATTCCCGTAAAAAACTGGAAAAGAAAAATTTGGATATGATTGTGGCAAACAATGTGAAAACAGAAGGTGCCGGATTTGGTGTGGATACAAATGTGGTTACTATGATTACAAAGGACGGCGAGAAGGAACTCCCGCAGATGAGCAAGGAGGAGGTTGCTTCTGCAATTTTTGACATGTTATTGAGGATAAGTTGTGCCTAACTAACCCTCTAAAACAAGGGTTTGCAAAATTTAAGGGGTTGCTATTTTCTCTGAACTGTATTAGAATAAGTTCATACTTATATAAAAGGAGGTATTATATTATGGCATATGTAATTAGCGACGATTGCGTAAGTTGTGGAGCTTGTGCAGGTGGATGCCCGGTTGGTGCAATTGCTGAGGGAGGTTCCCATTACGAGATTGATGCAGATACATGCATTTCTTGTGGAGCTTGTGCAGGTACATGCCCATCTGGTGCTATTTCCGAGGGTTAATTTGAAATAGTGTGACTATGAGAATTAAGTTGTAGGTTTCATACAGAATGAGTGCCTGCAACTTTTTCTTTTGCTATATATAAATGGATGTGGGGTTGTGTTTCTTGAAATAGAGTGTTATAATCTCTGTCGGAGATACAAATACTAGTATAATAATACACAGAATATAAAAACAGGAGGTAACAGCGATGGAAGCACAGGTTAGTAAGGATATGGTAATTGCAGATATGCTTCAGATTGATCCGGGCATTGCGGCTATTTTAATGGCATCGGGAATGCATTGTATAGGATGCCCGTCTGCACAGGGCGAAAGCCTGGAGGAAGCAGCACTGGTTCACGGAATGGACGCAGATGTATTGGTGGAAAATGTAAATGATTATCTGACCAAGAAACGTTCAAACTAAACATGCTGAAAAGATAAGGGTGCAGGAAACTCCAATGAAGTTTCCTGCACCTTTATTTTGTTTGCTTATAATTTTTCAATGTAATGTATTGGGAGACAGATTTTGTCTGCTTCTACATACTGCCCAGTATTTGCAACGCCTTATCGTGAATCAACGGCTCATAATGTTCTTCGTAATAGGAAGATATAGCAGGCGTGCTGCGTATCAGCGTTCCGTATTCACTGATGGTGTTACAAATGCGGTTAAATTCCTCCGGAGAGTGGTCTGACTTATGAAGAATGAGGTAATACTCGCCCGCATATTTGTTGCGGTAAGCGGTATTTTGCCCATGGTATTGATAAAGCAGCTGCTCACCGAGAGTTGATAATTGTTTCAAGGAATGGAAACGATATACCCGAATAATGTCCGTCTGTTCCCTTGTGCGCTCTGTCTTTGGTCGTGGCTCAATTCCCAGTGCCTCCGACAGGGAGATGAAGTCTGTGTCTTTCTCTGAATTTCCTTCCGTAATGCCTGATAGAGACTCCGGATGAAAAGAAAGCGTGTCAGAAGAATAACTTTCCTCTGCTTCGGTAAGGGTGTCTGAAAAAGGAATATCCTCATCATCTACCATAACGAAATCTTCTTCATCAAAATAATCATCTTCAGGGTCATCTGTAAAATGAGAAAAACGGGTATCCAATTCCTCAGGGTCCTCTACCTTGGTAATCACTAAAACCAGAGCATCAGGCAACATGGGGATGGCTTCTATCATTAAAGGAATATCATCCGCTTCAAAACCAAATTCATAGGATGCCTGCTGCATCATATCGCGAAATAGAGCCTTGGCTTTTTCGGTACCGTATGCCAATTCGCTGATACGGATTTCGCGTTCCTTAAGGTCTTTTTGATTCAAGGTACAACGAATTTGATGTTCATTGATTTTTTCAATTCGCATAGGCTCACTTCCTTTCTGGTTGATTTTGGGAGAGCAAACGCTCTTTAAACCTAATGATTAAAAGAAAAAAATATCTTTTAATCTATGTTAAGTATAAAATAATATAGCAAATAAGTCAATGCAATGGATTATATTTAGATTCTGTTATTTTACACAAAAGCATACGTGGAGATTATTCTCATTTTCTATGAAAATCCCTAAATCTATTATAAACCTATCAAAACGCTTTTGATATTGGTAATATGTACTATTTTTTCAATTTATTTTCTATCCGTAAAATGCTGTTTTTCTATTGCGAATAAATTTTTTGAGTAATATAATGCGTTCAGAGAATCGAATCCGTTGTAAAGGAGGTGAGAAAAAATCAAAAGGAAGGATATGATGCTTTTGTATTCTTACAGTATAATGTATTCTAACGGAAACAAAAGGTTCCGATTGCAGCGTATAATAGGGATTCGCTTCTCAGGTAATTCAAGTATAAGCATATGGAGGATTGACGTGTCACGATATACAACAAATTCAAGAAACAAGAAACAATCAGTTCATAATGTCATATCACTCCATATCATAAGGAGGAAAAGCAATTGGAGAGAAAGTCTAATGGATTAAAAGAGGTCATGTACTCCTGGGTAATATCGGAAATACGCAATGCGGAAAATATAGGAATGCCGGTCAGAGTAGATGGGAAATACTATACGATGCGCGATGCGGCACGCCTTCATCATGTGATGGAGGATCATTATTACATGAAGAGTTACATTGGGGATGAACATGGCAGGATTCAGGAGATCAATTTCGATCATATCACCGAATTTTGAGAGAAACGTTGTTATCCAAGTCAATTGGCAGGTTTACCGATAATTGACAAAGTATGTCTGTGTGTTCACACACAAACTCCTATTCGGGGAAGGGATTCCCGGCCCGGAATCCCTTCCTGTATGTAATGACATACTTTTGTTTTAGTGCAAGATGAAATAAGGTTTCAATTGGTGCTATTATGCTATGTGTAAAGAATTTGCCCCATTGCCGGAAACGTGGTATACTGTAAAAGTATATCGTTGTTTTAGAGAATAAGAAATGAGGGTATTAACAAATGAAGAATAAAAAAACAGTTACTCTAAGCGTATTGGCAGTGTTGCTCGTCATTGTGGTCGCTGTAACCGCATATATGATTAAAAAATACGCACCAAATAAAACACATATGGATTTGACGAAATATTTTGCAGGGAGTGCAGAGGAGGGGAAACTGCCTGTTATTTTGGAGGATACTCTTTGTGAGACAACAGCAATTGAGCAGGATGGCAGTATATATGTAAATATTACATTTGTAAAAGAGAAATTAAATAAGCGTTTTTACTGGGATGGCAATGAGAACCTGTTGTTGTATACCACTGCCACGCAGGAGATTTCCGCTCCGCTAAACGGTAAAGACTGCTATATCAATACAAGCAAAGATACAAAGGACTATGTGATAGCCACGGCACAGGGTGGAGATGTGTATGTTGCATTAGATTATGTACAGCTTTACACGGCGATGGATTATCAGAAATATAATAAACCAAGTCGCGTGGTCATCCACAATGTTTATGGCGAGGATATTGACTATGCGGAAGTTAAAGATGATACTCAGATTCGCTATAAGAAAACTGTCAAGAGTGAGATTTTGCAGGATGTAAAATCCGGTGATACCGTTCGTGTACTGGAAGAAAAAGATAAAGAGACCGGTTTTACGAAAGTAATGTCAGAGTCCGGTGTTACCGGTTATGTGCAGGGCAAACGGCTGGGAGTTACTTATCAGGAGAAATCGGAAACAGAGTTTCAGGAGGAAGTATACACACATATACTTATGGATAAGCAGGTATGTCTGGGATGGCATCAGGTCACAAACCAGACTGCCAACAATTATTTGTCTTCGGTACTTTCTTCTACGAAGGGAGTCAATGTGGTGTCACCCACCTGGTTTATGACGATAGACAATGAGGGAGGCATTTCCTCGCTGGCATCGGATTCCTACGTGGAGACGGCTCACAAGGCGGGTGTACAGGTGTGGGCGCTGTGCAGCGATTTTGGAGATAAAATGAAAATCGGCACAGTTTTAGGCAGCACCAGCAAGCGTCAGAGACTGGAAAAAAACCTGATTGCTGAGGCGATTCGTTATAGTCTGGATGGAATCAATATTGATTTTGAATATGTGAAGCGGGAATCCGGTGAGGATTTTGTACAGTTTATTCGCGAGCTGGGTATTATGTGCCGTAATATCGGACTTGTACTGTCCATAGATAATTACCCTCCTGTGGGTAACTTGTCTGATTATTATGACCGTGCGGAGCAGGCGGCTGTGGCAGATTATATCATTACCATGTCTTATGATGAGCATTACAGTGGTGGTGAGGAAGCCGGTCCGGTATCATCTATAAGCTATGTGACAAATTCCATTGCGGAGGTGCAGAAGGAAGTCCCACCGGAACAGATGATAATCGGTCTGCCGTTTTATTCAGGACTCTGGAAGGTGAAAAAAGGCAGCAAAGCAAAGCTGAAAAGGACAGACCTTACCATGAAAGGTGCCAAGGAAGTGGTAAAAGAGTCCGGTAAAGACGCTGAGTGGGATGATGTAACGGGGACAAACTATGTGGAATATACGAAAGACGGCGTTGTTCATAAACTATGGATGGAAGACGCACACTCATTGGAGGTAAAGATGATGGCACTATCAGACATACCGGACGCTGATTTGGGAGGAGTTGCTTTCTGGAAGCTGGGACTGGAAGAAAGCTCCGTTTGGAATATGATAGAAAAATACGTAAAGAAGTGATAATATGTGCCGGTTGAGTGCCAAAATGCTTCCTGTACCGGGTATTTGTATAAAAGCATGTATGTAATGATTCATGAGATTCCTATCTCTTTCATAAATATATAAGGAGATAAACTGCAGGAGTGTGAATGAATGCATTCTCCAAAATTATTTATAAAGCGATACGGTATCGGAATTGGCATCGGTTTGTTAGTGTCAGCGGGGGTCCTGTTGGTGGATTCTAAGGAGTTGGTCAGCACATTTCAGGCTGCAAACAATCAGGCAAAGTACACTGTGGTTATTGATAGTGGACATGGTGGTGTGGACCCGGGCAAGGTAAGTGTGGATGGCGCTTACGAAAAGACAATAAATCTAGCCATTGCCAAAGAATTGAAAGAAGTGCTTTCCCGAAATGATTGTCAAGTTATCATGACGCGGGAGACAGACGAAGGATTATATCAAGAGACGGACAGAAATAAAAAACGTGCGGATATGGCAGAGCGGCTGAAAATTATGAATGGCTGTGAAGCCGATGTAGTAGTCAGCATCCATCAGAATAGTTATTCGGACAGGACATCGAAAGGAGCGCAGGTTTTTTATCAGGCTACATCGGAAAGGGGCAAACAATTAGCAGCCCGGATTCAGCAGACGATAGTGGAGCAGGTCGATCCGGAAAACCATCGACAGATAAAGGCAAATAATGATTATTATTTATTAAAAAATACCACGAGTACTATGGTGATTGTGGAGTGTGGGTTTTTATCCAATCCGCAAGAGTCCGAGAAACTCCAGGACGCTGCCTATCAGAAAAAGCTTGCAGAGTCGATAGGAATGGGTGTATTGTATTATCTCGGGGAATCCGGGGAAACTAATGATGGAAAAGAGGAATTGCATGAAGACAAAAATACTGCAAGTCCATCCGGAGATGTTTCAAAATGAAGAATTACGAGAGGCATGTAGTATACTGCAGTCGGATGGTCTGGTGGCGTTTCCTACGGAGACGGTATATGGTCTGGGGGCGAATGCGTTGCACAGGGAGGCGGCGACAAAAATTTATGAGGCAAAAGGTCGTCCTTCGGATAATCCGTTAATCATACATATTGCAAACAGGGAAAGTATTTATGAGTTAGCGTCAGAAGTGCCGGCAAAGGCAGAGGCATTGGCGGATGCCTTTTGGCCGGGACCGTTGACAATGATTTTGCCTAAGGCAGAAAGAGTTCCCGCTTCAACTACAGGGGGACTGGATACGGTAGCGATTCGTATGCCGTCACATCCTGTGGCATTGGAGCTGATTCGACAATCCGGGGTTTATGTTGCGGCACCCAGTGCGAACGTATCAGGGCGCCCAAGTCCTACCAGGGCAGACCATGTCATAGAAGATTTGTCAGGGCGTATTGATATGATTATAGATGGTGGCGAGGTGGGAATCGGCTTGGAATCTACAATTGTAGATTTGACAACAGAGATTCCCTTGGTGTTGCGTCCCGGCTATATCACGATGGACATGCTTCGGGACGTGGTTGGCGAGATTATGCTCGATCCGGCGGTAGATAGTAGAGAGAGAAAGCCGGATATTGTGGCGAAAGCACCGGGGATGAAGTATCGCCACTATGCACCGAAAGGACAACTGATTATTATAGAGGGGGAGATACAGAGAGTGATTTCCTGTATTCATGGGTTGGTACAGGAAAAACAGCAAAATGGCTACAGGGTGGCGGTGATTGCCACGGAGGAGACAAAAGGGGCTTATCCCGCAGACATTGTATATAGTATTGGATCAAGAAAAAGTGAGGGTTCCATTGCGGCAGGGTTATATGATATCTTAAGAGAGATGGATCATTTGGGGGCAGAGTATATCTTTGCAGAAAGCTTTGAGGATGACAGTCTGGGGCAGGCAATTATGAACCGGATGCTCAAGGCAGCAGGCTATCATTTACTGAAAGCGTGAAAGGAGCGTGATACGATGAGGCTATATGACAAATTGATTTTTGTCTGTACAAGCAATACGTTGTTAAGTCCCATCGCAGAAGGGATATACTGTGCGAAAGCGGAATCCTTTATGCCGGAGGCGATATCCAGAGGACTTGTGGTGTTATTTGAGGAGCCTATTAGTCCAAAAGTAAATATGTTGTTAAGCAGGCATGACATCGCTCCGGTAGAGCATCCCCAGTCGATACAGTTCGTGAAAGAGGACGTCACAGAAAACACATTAATTCTCACCATGACATTTCCGGAGAAGGTACAACTTATGGAGGAGTTTGGTGAGATGGATAATCTGTATACATTAGGAGAATTTGCAGGAATTGAGACGGATGTTCCGGATCCTTATGGCGCAGAAGAGGAAGCATATGAAAGATGCTTTGAGGAAATATACGAGAGAGTAGACATGACGATTATCAGAATGGAGGATGATTTGGAATGAAAAATGAATCGATAGCACTGGGGAGCGATCATGGTGGATACGCTCTAAAGCAGGAGATTAAGAAGTATTTAGACGCTCAGGGAATTGCGTACAAGGATTACGGATGCTATGATGAAAAATCATGTGATTATCCGGTGTACGCAAAAGCAGTTGCGAAAGCCATTGTGGATGGAGAGTGTGATAAAGGGGTTTTGATTTGCGGAACCGGCATCGGTATTTCTATCACGGCAAATAAAGTAAAGGGAATCCGTGCAGCACTGTGTCACGATACGTTCAGTGCACAGGCAACCAGAGAACATAATGATGCCAATATTTTGGCAATGGGTGCGAGAGTGGTAGGTCCCGGTCTGGCGCTTAAGATTGTTGAGACTTTTCTGAATACCGAATTTTCACAGGATGAGCGTCATATAAACCGTATTCGCCAGATGGAGTAACTTGACACGGTAAAATACTAGCAGTAAAATGAACGATAGATGTTGCTGTTTACAAATTAGCCGCTATCGTAAATATGGCGAAGGGGAATGTGAATAGTAATAGCAACGATAGATAAGATTAGCTCATACGGACAACAGGAATGGAGGGATTAGTATGGCGAAGAAAGACATCGATTGGAGCAATCTGGGATTTAGTTACATCAAGACGGATAAACGCTATGTATCCAATTTCAAGGATGGCGCATGGGATGAGGGCACCATGAGTACGGATGACCAAATTACCATGAGTGAGTGTGCCTGTGTATTGCAGTATGCACAGACCATTTTTGAGGGATTGAAGGCGTATACAACAGAGGATGGTCGTGTCGTATGTTTTCGCCCGGATTTAAATGCAGAGCGTATGGAGCAGTCGGCAAAGAGACTGGAGATGCCGGTTTTCCCGAAAGAGCGTTTTGTGGATGCTATTGTTAAGACTGTTCAGGAGAACATTGACTATGTTCCGCCATATGGCTCCGGAGCAACGTTATATATCCGTCCGTTTATGTTTGGAAGCAATGCGGTTATAGGTGTAAAGCCTGCTGACGAGTATCAGTTCCGCATTTTTACTACTCCGGTTGGACCGTACTTCAAGGGTGGTGCGAAGCCAATTACGATTCGTGTTTCGGATTTTGACCGTGCAGCACCACATGGAACAGGACATATCAAGGCGGGATTAAATTATGCAATGAGCCTGCATGCAATTGTTGATGCACACGATAAAGGATTTGATGAAAATATGTACCTGGATCCGGGAAGCCGTACTAAGGTGGAGGAGACTGGTGGTGCAAATTTCCTTTTTGTTACGAAGGACAATAAAATTATTACTCCGAAGTCGGATAGTATTTTGCCATCCATAACGAGACGCTCTCTGATGGTAGTTGCCAAAGAATATCTTGGACTGGAAGTAGAGGAGCGAGAGGTTCTTCTGGAAGAAATCAAAGACTTCGCAGAATGTGGTCTTTGCGGTACAGCCGCAGTAATTTCTCCAGTAGGAAAGATTGTTGACCACGGCAAAGAAATCTGTCTGCCCAGCGGCATGGATGAAATGGGACCGACGACCAAGAAATTGTATGATACACTGACCGGCATCCAGATGGGACGTATTGATGCACCGGAAGGTTGGATTAAAGTGATTCAGTAATCGAAAAATTACACATAAAAACGAATCCCCGGGATATATCCGGGGATTCGTTTATTGAATAGAAAAATATTTCGCAGGCGGAGAGTTTACAATCGAAACTCTATCTTAAAAGATTAGCCTTGTGATAGGTTACAGAACACCTTCTGTCTGCTTGAGCAATAACAGTTTATCGCCTCGTTTTAATGTATCCTGTTCCATGTGATTCAGAGAGCGGATACAGTCCATGGTGGTGTGGTAAGTTTTTGCGATATTCCACAGGCTGTCACCATCCTGAACAATATATCCCACCAAACCGGGCATTTCCTGAAAACGTGCCATATCCATGGGGACTTCTACGATGGCGGTAATGACATCGTTACAGCATTCTGCAAATACCAGCACGCAGAGATTTAATACCAGTTTTGCCTCGATTTCCTCACGGTCTAACATAATCACATTGATGCTGTTGATATCGGTTTGCAGTTCGTAGTCGTCGCTGTCGGAGATTCCACGCACTTCAATCGTGTGGTGGAACGGAATGCTGCCCTTAATGACACTTAAAGGACGCATATCATCTTCTGTAATATATAAGATATCCAGCTCAACGACACCTTCTATTTCAATGCCGTCTTCCACTATCTTCTGATCGTCTATCCGAATGGCACCGGTGGCGTTGCAGATTTGTAAAATGCCTTCTCTGTCTGCATCAATTTTAATGCGGTCGGATATCCGAAGGGAACTTTGGTTCTTCACCAGAAGTCGTTTCGCATTTGATTTGTCGCGGATTAATTGCAACTCACAGGCTGTTGAGTATGCATCTTTTAAATATTCGAAACGCTCCTCCTCATAAAATTTTATATCCAAGTGGAGAGAAAGCTCCACATCCAGAATTCGTTCTTCTCCGTCCTCGTCATCACGAAATTCCAGAATCTTTTTTCCGGGAGTAATGGTGACGTCCGCAATCATATCTTCACTGCAGCCGTTGCAGCTTACAATGCCGTCAAAGGGAAGCTCTGTCTCAAAATATTCCAGATTACGGTCATCGTCTTCCGGTGCATACAGGACAAATACTAATAGGTCACCGGTGATGCGCAGTCCGTCTTCTACCATTCTGGTAGTGAGTCCTTGTGTGGACAATTCGTAGTAAAGAAGCGATTCGCAGTTTGGTTTTCCCTTTGGCAGGGAGGTTTCGTCTTTAATGCGGAAAATATCTTTTTTCTGCATAACCATAGTTGTGATAGACATCGGTTCAAATTGTTGCTGCACTCCGTCCGGAGCAACCATTTCACCCATTTCAGCCTCAATAGCGTCGTCAGTCACAATGCCGGTCCCTACAGAGACACTTTCCTCCGTGTCCTGGCAGCAGTGCAGGCTTAGGATTGCCCGAATGCTGATTTTGCGTGAATTAATCAGGCTGGACTGACAGTCCTCCAAGTCGTAATGGCAGTGCATTTCCTTTTCCGGTAAAGCACCCTCCATGTTGATGGACTCCTCAAAAGGAATTTGCCCGCTCATTGTATGTACCTGTCGAAAGTCTGCATCACTAAGATAAAGCAAGGAGAATACAAGCTGTCCACGGACGATTGCCCGGTCGGTTTCCGTAACCGCTTCCTGGATTTGGATTTCCCCCTGAACCTTAATAATATGTTCGATGTCAGGTTTGCTGTCTGGTACGTTGATATCGTCCTCCAGCGTCAATTGAATGTCGCTGCGGCAGTTTCTCTGACTCGTATGAATTCGTTTTGTCAAAAGTTCCATAGCGTATTCTCCCTTTTCATTTCATTTGCCATGCAGGAAATGGAGCATTCCTCCTGCCGATATTTTGGCGATAGTGCAAATCTAAAGAGGATTTAAATTGACACCATCATACTAGTGTATTGATTTGCAATTAACTGGACCGTATTCTTGCCTGAATCCTCGTATGCTGTGTTATTTTTCTTGGCGTAGCCACCGCTACGCCAAGAAAAACTGCCTTGCATACGATAGATTCATTCTGCGAATAAAGTCCAGTTATTACAAAATCATTACACTGGCTTCTATCCAAAGTGTATGATAAGAGGAGTAAAATTATTACAAAGTATTGCAGGAAAAGGCAGTTTGCGATACACTGTAGGATATTGTAGATAGCAAATGGAGAAACTATATGAAAGAAATGATTACTTATACGAATAACATTACTGTAGAAAACTATAATGCTTTGCGCCATGCTGTGGATTGGATACGTGTAACAGAGAAACGTGCCGGTATTGCGCTGCAGCATTCCTTTTATCTGTGTGTGGCAATGTGCGGGGACAAGCCGGTGGGAATGGTGCGGATTGTCAGTGACGGAGGTTATACCTATTTTATTACAGATGTGATTGTGCATCCGGAGTATCAAGGACATCATATCGGGACAGAATTGATACGAAGGGCATTAGATTATATTGAGAAAGATGTGATGGATGGGGAAACAGTGATGGTGAGCCTGATGGCTGCATACCAGAGAGACAGTTTTTATCATAGATTTGGTTTCCACAGCCGTCCTTTCGGAAATCACGGTTCCGGAATGTCGATGTGGGTTACCAGAGATACGGATGGACAGGTGACGACGAGGTAGGGTTCATATGCGATATGAAGTTCTCGTCATCCGAGTAGTTTTTTGGGAATTGATAGTGTGTGTCGATAAAATTACCATCCGATATGTTGTTTGTGGTCATAGTTTTTAAGTTCAATCTTTTTATCAGCGAGCCGGTAGCTGCGGGACTCATATTCTTCGGGAGAGAGAAGCCCCTCCGATTGGTATTGCTCCAAAAGTGCTTCAAAATCCCGTAAATCGTCCTGTGCCATGTCCTTATAGTTATTCTCACAGCTCATTTCCATTTTTCGCCATGCTTCGTCCAATGCCTTGCGGGCTTTTCGTTGTTTACTGCCAAACATGATAACCCTCCTCTTTTATTGCCGGCGTATGTTCAATTAATAGAGCAGATACTTTGTCAGGATATTTCCGAAAGATTATCTTCATGATCACACAAACTGGTTGCGCTCGGCATCATATTTGTAGTCGATGCCTGCCAGTTTCTCACAGATTTCTGCCCGGGACAAATCCTGTGCCTTACACAGTTCTTCTAAAGAAGGATAGAAATCTCGCAACTGGGTATTGATATAGCTTACTAAAATCATGGGGTCATTGGGTATCGACATTGTTCGCTCCTTTTTTGTCCTCCATGACACAGCATATCCGCAGTATCATGGAGATTAAATTATTTTTTCTTTAACCTGCGGTTACGGCTGCGCGCTTCGTTGATCAGCCCCACAATCTTTTCAATAGAATTGTTTAACTGGCTTTTTTCCATCTGTCGGATATATTTTTCTCTGTCCTCATATACGGACAGAACGGTTTCGTAAAGTTTCTCGTCAGTGAGCTCTTCTTCCTGAATGACCACGCTGTAGCCGGACTTTTCAAAGGAAGCCGCATTGAGAATCTGATCACCACGGCTGGAAGCCGCAGGAAGCGGTATCAATATATTTGGTTTGCGTAGCGCAAGAATCTCACAAATCGCGTTGGCTCCTGCGCGGGAAATCAGCACATCTGCTGCAGCTATCAAATCCCGCAGTTCTTCCTTGATGTATTCGTATTGTACATAACCTTTCACACCCTCCAAAGAAGAATCTAATTTATCCTTACCACACAGGTGAATCACTTGAAATTCGTGCAATAGTTTTGGGAGTATGCTGCGGACTGCGCTATTGACTGCAGCGGCACCTAAACTACCGCCCATTATCATTAGAACGGGTTTCTTCTTCTTGAAGTCACAGAACTTCAGTCCCTTTTTACGGTCACCCTCAAATAACTCCTGACGGATTGGCGAGCCGGTGAGTACAGCCTTGTCTGCGGGAAGATGTTTCATCGTCTCCGGAAAGTTAGTACATACCCGTACCGCACAGGGAATGCATATCTTATTGGCGAGACCCGGAGTCATATCTGACTCATGGATGACGCAGGGAATACGACGCATTTTCGCTGCCAGTACCACGGGGACGGAAACAAAACCGCCCTTGGAAAATACCACGTCAGGCTTAATTTTGCCCATTAAGTGCAATGCCTGCCCCAGCCCCTTAACTACTTTGAACGGGTCGCTTAAGTTTTTTATGTCGATGTAACGGCGCAGTTTACCACTGGCAATACCATAATACGGAATATTCTGGTCCTCAATCAGACGGCGTTCCATGCCTTGGTAAGAACCGATATAGTGTATTTCATAGCCCTGATTTTGCAGTTCAGGGATGAGTGCAATGTTGGGAGTAACGTGACCGGCGGTGCCGCCGCCTGTCAGAACAATTCTTTTCTTCATAGGAAATAACTCCTTTCGCAAACATGATCAGATATACTACATTATAGTATAAATTCCACACTGCCGCAATAGCGGAATTAACGAATACCTATGCTTCGGCTATAATAGAGTTGTTATCGGCAGTGAATGATATTTTACATTGAGATAAAAGTTTTTCTTCTGATTTTGCCCCCTTCCAAAAAAGCAAAAGTAAATTTGTTACATTTGTATATTGATTTTTTTATGATTATTTAATAATATATTTTATAGTACATATGTCTGTATATCTTTTGCTTCGTTAGGACTTTTTTCTATAACAGACGACTTGGATAAAGCCGGAGTATCCTGTGTTCATTTGTTTTCGTGAATTTTCTATAGCAAGAAATCCATATGTAAACCAATAAAAAATAAAGTATTGTATATTGTTGTTATGTGTTATATAATAGGGAGGTAGTATATATATGGGTAAAGTTGAAAATGCATTTATTCCTTTTTTGGAACAACCGGAGGAGTTCGCAGATTTGTTTAACGGCTTCGTGTTTGATGGCAAGCAGGTTATTTTGCCGGAAAACCTGTCACCTCTATCCGAATCTATGAGGACCATTATTCGCAGTAAGGATGATTCTTTTGAGACTGTCAAACGCTTTCGGGATATTGGCAGACTGGCGAAAATCGGGACTACCCAGGCTTTACTGGTGTGTGCTGTGGAACATCAGGATTATCTGGATTATACAATGCCCCAACGGGTTATGCTGTATGAGGCATTGGAGTATCAGGGACAGATTATGACAATCAAAAACTTGAACAGGAAAAAGGGTGTGCCATCAGAATACTTTATCAGCAAGGTGACACTAGAGGACAAACTGATTCCGGTTATTACCATCGTAGTATATTCCGGAACGGCTGATTGGGAAGGTGCATGTTGCCTGCACGATATGTTGGACTTGGATGGTATTCCTGATTCCGCAATACCCTATATTAATAACTGGTCACTGAATCTGATTAATCTAAATGAGCCCACAGATGCCTCAAAGTATCAGTCGGATTTGAGACTGCTGTTTGAACTGGCAAAGCTGAAAAAGGATGAAGATGAAGACGCAATGAATGACTATATTCGCAGCCAGGAAAAATTTAAAAACTTGAGCGAGTACACCTGTTATATGCTTTCTCAATTCTTAAACATAAAAATAGAATTTAATGACTATAAAGATGAAGCGAAAGGAGGAATCAATATGTGTAAGGCAATTGAAAAAATGATGGAAACTGCTCGTAAGAAAGGGGTGGAGCAGGGGTTGGAACAAGGAATAGAGCAGGGATTGGAACAAGGAATAGAACAAGGTCGTGTCTTAGGGGAACACCGTTATCTAATGCGTCTTGTTCAGTCCAAGTACAACAAAGGAAAAAATCTCAGCCAGATAGCTGACGAATGCGAGACCACAGAGGAAAACATTCTTTCTGTCATGGAAGAATTGCATTTGGCGTTTTGATTATAGCATTTTTATTTTGTCTTACAAGGGACAAAAAGGATAGATATGAAACGAAATAGAAAGGAATTGCTATTTGGAAGTGTTCTAAGTATACTGTATAATACAGTAATGGGTTTGGTAGGGGCGGATTTCCGTCCAATTTCACTTAATACGAGGAAACTTCTAACGTGTGCATTGTGCATGGCACACAATGTTTCCTATTATTCTATGGGAGGCTGACACATGACCAAGACAATTTTAATCATAGAGGACGATACAGAAATCAATGACATGCTGCAAATTTTATTTCAACAGAATGGATATAAAACCATCTGTGCCTATTCCGGGACAGAAGGAGTACTCGTTCATAACAAGGATGTCAATTTAATTCTGCTTGATCTCATGCTGCCTGGTCGAAGCGGGGAGGAAATTATTCGTGACTTGAAAGAGAAACATAATGTACCGGTCATTGTCACCAGTGCCATCCATGATGTACAAAAAAAGGTAGACCTGTTTTCCCTTGGTGCAGATGACTATGTGACAAAGCCATTCCATAACGAGGAGCTTCTCGCCCGCATCGAGGCAAGACTCAGGACAGGTTCAGATGTAAAATCAGAAGAAATTCTCGAATTCAGGGATATTATTTTAAATGCGAGCGAGTTTTCTGCTCGCTGTAACGGGAAAGAAATGGAGTTGTCAAAGCGTGAACTTGCTTTATTGCAGCTGCTAATGGAGAATCCAAATCGAACCTGCACCAAGAGCGTGATTTATGATACCGTGTGGGATTATGAAAATTCAGCGGACGACAACACCTTAAATGTACATATCAGTAAGCTGCGAAAAAAACTAAAGGAATGCAATCCGGATGAAGAATATATCGAAACCGTATGGGGAATCGGATATCGAATGAAGAAATAAATTAAATTTACCTTTTGACACCTGAATTAGTAATTTAAGACTTTTTTAAGAGTTGTATTAAGTGTTATTTTATGTTTTCGTGTTATGATTCTAGTATCAGCTGAGAATCTAAAACATAGTAGGAGGAGATTGTTATGCCAGAAATTGTACTGCAAACAAAGTCACTTTCCAAGCGTTATAAAAACTTTACAGCTCTTGATAATGTAAATATGACCGTATACCATAAAGACATTTATGGTCTGATTGGTCGCAATGGTGCAGGCAAGACGACAATTATGAAGGTTATTACAAACCTGACGGAGAAGTCCGGCGGGGAATATGAAATCTTTTCTAAGACGGGAGCCGCTGCTGAAAAGGAAAAGAAACGCATTGGCTGTCTCATTGAGAATCCGGCATTTTTTGGCGGACTGACAGCTTATCAAAATCTGAAATATTACGCTTTGCAAAAGGGTATTACGGACAAAAAACAAATTAACGAAGCGCTTGCTCTCGTGAATCTGACAGAGGTTCGTAATAAGAAATTCCGCAAATTTTCTCTCGGTATGAAACAGCGTCTGGGGATAGCTCTGGCGGTGATGGATAACCCGGATCTTATTATTTTAGATGAACCGATTAACGGACTGGATCCAATTGGTATCAGCCAATTGCGTGATACTTTTCGGAAGCTAAATACGGAACGTGGTATTACGCTCATCATTTCCAGTCACATTCTTTCGGAGCTTTACATGGTGGCAAACCGTTTTATGATTATTGAAAAAGGCAGGGTTTTGAAAGAAATTACCAAAGAAGAACTGGACTTAGAATGTATGCGCTGTCATGTCGTTCAGACAGATGATACAAAACACGCCGCTACGGTGCTGGAGCAGAAGTTAAACATCAGTAATTATAAAGTAATCGACAGTGGTGAGCTGCGTATTTATGATGAAAATGTAAAGGCGGAAGAGCTGAATAAGCAGCTTATCCTGAACGATGTAAATGTAACCGGCATTTATGAGACCGGTATCTCACTGGAAGATTACTTTAAGTCACTGGTAGAGGAGGTAGGTTGAAGAAATCTTTCAACCTTGCGAATTTGTGTCTGCGCGCTGCTGGACACAAATATCGGTGATGCATAATCTCAACTATGCTGAGCCATTAAAAAAGCAGTGCAGAAATGAGGAAAATTCATGGTAAATATGATAAAAGCAGATTTTTACAGACTTGTGAGAAGTAAAGCAATATATATTGGTGTGATAATCATGCTGTTGATGATTGCGAGCAGCATTTATCTGGTGGAGCCAGGTGCTATGGGTGTAACCGGCGTGGTGGCAGATAGTGAATCAAATGCGGAGTGGGATGAGTCACCGTATAGTGATTTGACATATGAGGAAATAACATCGTTATCCACATCTGAAATAAGGGAAATGTCACTAAAGAGAAAAGACTATAAGCTTGACAAAGATATCTTGAAGGAAAATATGAACATGTATTATATTTTTATCTTTGTGGTGGCAATTTTATTGACAGTGGATTTTTCCGGGGGATGCGTAAAAAACACCTTATCCTCTGCCATCAGCAGAAATCGTTATTATTCTTCAAAGGTTGTATTTATCACACTTTGTTGTACAGTATTGTTTTTTATGAATACTTACATCTCTTACTTTGCCAATATAATATTTAACAATAAAAATCTTGCATCAAGCATAGGCACAGTTACGAAAATCACCCTGATGCAGATGCCGGAAGTATTGGCATTGGTAAGTATTTTGGCGGGAATTGCATTTATGGTAAAAAAGACTTCCCTATTTAATACAATATCTATTCCCCTTATTATGCTTGGGCAGATTGCAATGGGCTTTATAGTGACGATATTTAATATAAATGACAAAATATTCAATTATGATTTGCAGGTAATGTTCAGAAGACTTGCAGATAATCCGTCAGACAGTTATTTGCGGAATAGCTATCTCCTGTGTGGTGCAGTTATTGTAGTATTTAATGTGCTGGGATATTTGTCCTTTAAGAAAGCGGAGATAAAATAATACGATAAACTATAGTTAAAGTTTGATGAGAGGAGGGATGGCGAAATGATATGGTTAGTAATTATTTTAGGATTTGCGTCTGTTATTTTGCTGTTCCTTTTTTTGCTGCAGCGTCGGGAGATAAAAAGTATTTCGAGACAGTTAGGAGAGATAAAAAATAAGGAAACAAACGCATTAGTCCACTCTGTGGGAAGTGATAAAGTTTCTTCGGATTTAATTAATGAAATTAATTCTCTGCTCCGGATCGTACAAAGTAATAGAATATATTATGAGCAGAAAAAACAGGATTTGGAACGGATGATGACAAATATTTCCCACGATCTGCGAACCCCATTGACATCTGCAATGGGGTATATTCAGATTATTCAGAATTCAAATCTTTCCGAGGAGGAGAAAAAACGGGAGTTAGATGTTATTAAGCAACGTTTGGTTCGTCTGGAAGAACTGATCAATTCCTTCTTTGAATTTTCCCAGATTATTTCCCGTGGACAAAAACCGGAGAAAGAGGAAGTCAATGTGGTTGCTATCATGGAGGAAGCGATTATCAATCATTTCGATGATTACAGTGCCGGAAACAGGGAAATCATATTTGAATGTGCTTCGCGGAAAGTGATGCTTCCATCCCACAAACAAATGATGCAGAGAATTTTTGATAATGTAATCAGCAATGCTTTGAAACATGGGAGGGGGGATTTGAGGATTGTGATTAATATTGGGGAGTCGATTAAAATTATCTTTGAAAATGAAATGCAGGATACGGACATAGATATTGAACATGTTTTTGATGAATTTTACACTACGGACATCTCACGTACAAAAGGAAACACCGGCCTTGGACTTGCCATGGTGAAGAAGTATACGGAAATGTTGGACGGAACTGTTTCTGTGGAGGACAGGGAGGGAGTGTTTTGTCTAGCCGTGGAGTTTCCGGCATCATGATATATGATGAAAAATGGTCAGTTGTTATAGCTGACAGATGCTTGCTATTATCTCGAATATTATTTCCTTTTTCTGTAAAATAATACAAAATCTCACATTTTCTCTTTACATTTGCCAAAAACGTAATATAATGTATATTGCTGAGAAATTTGAACTTATATGTTAGATGTGGCAAAATAAGGAAGACGCCATTAAGTTACAAATAATCTGAAAATCATCGGATTGTTATAAAAATCGGTGACAGAATGGAGGAACTATGAAGAACGGAATCGAGATCAGATGGCATGGCAGAGGTGGTCAGGGTGCCAAGACAGCAGCATTATTATTGGCGGATGTTGCCTTTAAGACAGGACAGAATGTACAGGGATTTCCGGAGTATGGACCGGAGCGTATGGGTGCGCCTATTACCGCCTATAACCGGATTAGTAGAGATGTTATCCGCGTACATTCCAATATTTACCATCCGGACTATGTGGTTGTTGTGGATGAGACTTTATTGGAGTCGGTAGATGTGACGGCAGGTTTGAAAAAGGAAGGTGCTATTATTATCAATACACCCAAGTCCAAAGAGGAAATTATGGGACACCTGAAAGGCTATGAAGGTGCTGTATACACGGTGGATGGCAGAAAGATTTCTGTTGAGGCTCTCGGAAAGAACTTTCCGAATTCACCTATGCTGGCAGCGACGGTTGCCGTGAGCAAGGTAATGCCGCGTGATGAGTTTATCACCGAGATGCGTGCATCTTATGAACATAAATTCGCAAAAAAACCGGAAGTGGTTGACGGAAATATGAAAGCCCTTGAGATGGCATTCGATGCCATCGAGGCAGTGATGTAAATAAAATAGCAATCAAGAATGGAGAACGAGAGATGAGAACGGATGTTACAAAAATCAATGAAAAGACCCCTCATCAGGATTTGACGGAAGGGTTGATGATCTTTGCCGGTGGAACCTCTAAGGAATTCAACACGGGAGAATGGCGAACCAACACACCGATATACATTAAAGATAAATGTAAGCAATGCCTGCTCTGCACACCTGCCTGTCCGGACAGTTCTATTCCGGTTAAGGACAGTAGGCGTCTGGAATTTGACATGGAACACTGCAAAGGGTGTGGCATTTGTGCAAATGTCTGCCCGTTTGGTGCAATTGAGATGAAGGAGGGGAATGTATAATGGCAATCAAAGAGCGTATGTCAGGTAACGAGGCGGTTGCCTTTGCAATCCGTCAGGTGAATCCGGATGTTATGCCGGCATTCCCAATCACACCTTCCACAGAAATTCCGCAAATCGTTTCTACATATATTGCAAACGGTGAAATGGATACGGAATTTATTCCGGTGGAAAGTGAGCATTCCTCCATGAGTGCAACTATCGGAGCAGAGTCAGCAGGGGCACGAAGTTTGACGGCAACATCTTCTGCCGGTCTGGCATTGATGTGGGAGGAACTTTTATTGGCGGCATCCAACCGCCTGCCCTTGGTAATGGCATTAGTCAACAGAACCTTGTCCGGTCCGATTAATATCAACTGCGACCACTCAGACGGTATGGGCGCAAGAGATACGGGCTGGATTCAGATATATGCGGAGAATAATCAGGAGGCATACGACAATTTCCTGCAGGCATACCCAATCGCTGAGGATACCAGAGTGCATCTGCCGGTTATGATCTGTCAGGACGGTTTCATCACCAGTCATGCGGTAGAAAATATTGAGCTTATGGAAGATGATGTCGTAAAGAAGTTTGTTGGGGAATATGAGCCGGAAGAATTTCTGTTAAATCCGGGTAAGCCCATTGCTGTTGGTCCTTATTCTGTCAGCAACTACGCCATGGAGGCGAAGAAAAATCAAGAAATGGCTATGGAAGCTTCCAAGGAAGTGATTTTGGAAGTGGCAAAGAAATTTGCGGAAGTTTCCGGCAGAGAGTACGGTCTGTTTGAGGAGTATCGCACGGAAGATGCGGATTATATTATATTGATTATCGGCTCTGCAGCAGGAACGGCAAAAGAGGCAGTAGACGAGCTTCGTGAGCAGGGACGAAAAGTCGGTGTATTAAAGCTCCGAGTGTTCCGTCCGTTCCCGGCGAAAGAAATTGCACAGGCTTTGAAAAACTGCAAGGCTGTGGCTATTTTGGATCGTTGCGAAAGCTATAACGGAAATGGTGGTCCCCTCGGTTGTGAAGTGACTTCTGCACTGTTTAAAGATAAGGTGATGATTGAGGCAGTAAATTATATATATGGTCTGGCAGGCAGAGATTTCACTATATCCGATGCAGTGAGCGTATTTGATGACTTGACG
The DNA here is from genome assembly GCA_022510685.1 of Lachnospiraceae bacterium. Lineage (GTDB taxonomy): Bacteria > Bacillota > Clostridia > Lachnospirales > Lachnospiraceae > Butyribacter. The sequence goes on from JAFLTA010000019.1 coordinate 34,144, forward strand.
GATTTGGTGGAGAATGGCAAGGAAATAGAGCAGTACCAGTATATCCGCCTGCGGAAGTAAAATATAATTGGAATGGAGAAATACTATGAGTGATTACGCATTAAAATCAATGATGAATAAACCGGAGCGTCTGACCCCGGGACATCGCATGTGTGCCGGCTGTGGTGCCACGATTGCGGTTCGCGCTGTTCTTCGTGGTCTGCATGAGGGAGATCAGGCAGTCATCGGTAATGCTACAGGCTGTCTGGAGGTATCCTCTTTCATGTATCCTTATACGGCGTGGGAGGACAGTTATATCCACAATGCCTTTGAAAATGCAGGAGCCACGTTAAGTGGTGTAGAGACGGCTTACCATGTGCTGAAAAAACGTGGCAAGCTGCCGGAGGATGTTAATTTTAAGTTTATTACTTTTGGCGGAGACGGTGGAACTTATGATATCGGGTTCCAGTCTTTGTCCGGTGCTATGGAGCGCGGACATGATATGGTATATGTCTGTTATGATAACGGAGCTTACATGAATACAGGTATTCAGCGTTCTTCTGCGACTCCGATGTATGCTGATACGACTACCAGTCCGGTAGGTAAAAATTCAAATGGTAAGATGCAGAACCGCAAGGACTTGGCAAGTATCATTGCAGACCATGATGTCCCATATGTGGCACAGACTACATTTACCACTAATTTTCAAGATATTCACCGCAAGGCAGAGAAAGCCATTTATACAGAGGGGGCCTCTTTTCTGAATATTATGGCACCCTGCCCACGCGGATGGAGATATGAAACTGCAGAGATTATGAAGATTTGTAAGCTTGCAGTGGAAACTTGCTATTGGCCACTTTTTGAGGTTGATCATGGCAAGTGGATTTTGTCCTATGAACCGAAGAAGAAACTGCCGATTGAGGATTTTTTGAGGGAGCAGGGACGATTCAAACATCTATTTAAGAAGGGGAATGAAGGGCTGCTGGAGGAATTTCAGGCAGAAGTTGACAGACGTTGGGAAGATTTACAGTTTAAGTGTTCCCGTTAGCATGATAGCCGGGGGCTAAACAGGGTTCAGATTAGCGCTGTTGTGCCAGGGACACGACGCAAAAGGAGGAGAAAATGGATAACAACAATCAAGATTGGAACACACAGAACTCAAACAACAACCAGGAGTGGAACAGTACACAGAATACGGGTTATCAGGCGAGTCAATATGCGAATAACTCGAACTACGGTTATGTGCCGGAGGAGCAAAAGGGTATGTCTATTGCTTCCATGGTATTAGGAATCATTGGGCTGCTGGCATGGTGCCTGCCACTTGTAGGATATCCGGTTACTATCGTAGGATTGGTTTTGGGTATCAAGGGTAAAGACAAAGGTGGTCGAGGAATGGCGATTGCCGGAATTATTATGTGTATTATTGGCTTGATTGCCACAATCATTAACTCTGTAGCCGGAGCGGTGATTGCAGTTAGGACATTTAATGCAGCAGCGGGCTTAATGTTTTTTATGATGTAAAATTACTCCGACATTTAACCGCCGCAGTAATAACATAATCAACGGATTGGGGGAGCTGATGCTCCCCTGTACTTTTTGGAATAGCATCTACGGATGCAGTGTAGGGAGTCTTGGGGAATATGGAAGATAGTGAACTAATACAACAGTGGAATCATTATAGGGACAGACTGGATTTTGAAATACAAAAGGCAGAGCATCAACTTGCGGGGGTGGAAGCCCGCCAGAAAGATTTGAGGCGTAATCTCTGGATTTATATCGTATTTGCAGTTTGTCCCTTTATTTTGAGAAAAGGGGCAATCCGTCTTTCCGATTGGATTGCTTTTGCGGTTATGGAAAGAGGGACGGACTTTGGAGCCTATGCCGTGGAGCAATTTGCTTATATGGCTCTAGTCATAGTAAAATATGTTATGGGACCGATTGCGGTGTTATTTCTTCCAATCTGTGGCTATTATTGGATTCGTTCGGTCAAAAAATATCGCTGGCATAATCGAAAGGACTTACAGTGGGAGCTGCCAAGACCGCGTGCAGCCCTTCATGAAGGACGCAATGTCAAGGCGTATAACTATTATGTGGAGCGTAAAAAAGTAACGTGGATATTGAGTCGGTATTATCTATACCGCAGTAAGACGGAGGAAATTTATCGGGAAATAACTGCGCATCCGGCGAAACTTACATTGGAACAGCTGGAGGAAGAATTGTCTCAGATGGAATTTTATGAAGAAATCCGTCCCGCTAGAGAGAAGCCTTGAAACGCTTCCGTTTATAATAGCCGGAGTGATAATTGGCAATTCCGTGTGAAAAATTTTTGAAAAAATAAGCCGAAAGATTATAATATCGGTTGCTTTGTAGAGGTAATTGATAGTATAATAAATAAACATTGGTAACATTTACGGACAGTTTTTGATGGGAGGTAGCCATGAAAAGAGTAAAAAAATTTATTGCATCTTTGTTAGTCTTAGCATTGACGCTTGGTACAATGAGTGGGGTGTCGCTGAATCCTGCTGTGGTACATGCAGGGGAAACAGCAGACTTCACCTATGAAATTAATGGGGATGGTACAATTACTATTACCAAAGCGAGGCAAGCATGGGAAAAACCTTCGCAAGAGTCTTCAGAAGATGTCGTTATACCCCATGAAATCGAAGGGCGTGAGGTAACTCGTATTGGCAACAATGCTTTTGAGGGTATACAGGCACCAATTACAAACATTTATCTGCCCGATACCATTACTTATTTTGGGGAAAGAGCGTTCGCGTCATCTTCTATACAAAATATTTACAGTTATGAAGTTCTGGAAGAGGACGGAGAAGTTACCACCGGTTCCGCATTGCAGGCATTTCCGGCTTCGCTTACAACCATTGAGACACACTGTTTTGATAACAGTAAACTTGAGGAAATTAACTTACCGGTCTCCATCAAAACGATTGGGGAAGGAGCGTTTTTTAATATCCCGGCGAAAGAGTTTGAAATTCCGGAGGATGCAGAGGTAGAATACTTAGGAGCAAAACTGTTTAACAGTCCGTTAGAGACAATCACAATTAAAGGGCGTGTGTCCGAGATTGCGGACAATGCCTTTGCGGCAATTTCTACTTTAGAAACAGTTACGCTGGAGCAAACAGGTTGGATTGGGACGATTGGTGCCCGTTGCTTTGAAAATTCCGGTTCCCAAAAATATGGATTTAATTTAAATTTTTACGGACGCGTAGACGTTTTGGGTAATAATGCTATGCAGGGTTCGGGTGGAATTACGGAGTTCTACATGGAAGATGTGGGTGTGATTGGTAATGAGGCGTTCATGAATTGCAGCATTCAGACCGTGACATTGAAAGGTGCTATCACATCGATTGGTGAACGTGCATTTATGGGTTGTGGAAGCATTGATATCGTTACGGTAGAGTCCACCACGACATACACAATCGGAAAATATGCTTTTTACTGCTCCTCTATCCGTGAGGTCGTATTTTCAGACGGGTTGAAGGTGGTACAGGAGGGAACATTCTCCGGTTGCGGACATTTAGAGGAAGTTTATTTGCCATCCACTTTAGAAGAGATTGAGGAGAATGCCTTTGAAAATGTGTCCACGATTAAAACCATTACAATTAACGAGAATGCTGTTGTAGATGAAAATGCATTCAGGGGTGCAGGAGGAAGCACTCTGGAAGCATTGGATCGTGTGGATAATGCATCGGTTAAGAAAATTGTTGATAAGGCGTTAAACCGTAACACTACACCGTCTAAGTCTAAAGCGGTAAAGGTAAAAAAAGCAAAATTGAAACAGGCAAAATGCAATAAGAAAAAGACAAAAGTGACATTGAAGTGGTCCAAGAGCAGTAACGCCACAGGATATATTATTTATGTCAAGGTGGTTAAGAAGGGCAAAAAGGCAAGCAAAGTTAAATGGAAAAAAGTCAAAACCATCAAGAAAAAGAAGACAACGAAACTGACATTAAAGTTGTCTAAAAGCCGCAAAAAGGTGTTGAAGAAGAAAGGGAAAATTTATTACAGAATTTGCGCTTATAAAAAAGTGAAGCAAAATGGCAAGACGAAAACCTATAAGAGTGCTTATTCCCAGAAGAAACTGAAATAATCCTTGACAAATAAAAAATACGACAGTATTATAATCAATAGTGATAAAAACGATGACGAAGACAGTAGCCTTAGGGGAAAGGTCGCAGTGAGTCCGGGACAGTGGAAACCGGATACGGAGTAACCTATGTGAGCACAATTGGTGCCTGTGAATATCACTTCTGAGTTGCGGATGGAACGGATTGCCAAGTACAACCCGCCGGTGCCCACCGTTATATGGGTCATGTATAGGAGACTGTACAGCAGAATAGGTGGTTAAACGAAATTACGGCTTTCGTCCTGTTTGGGGCGGAAGCCTTTTTACTTTATAGGAAACTTCTAACGTGTGCATGGCACACAATGTTTCCTATAAAGTAAAAACACTCCGTGAGGATTGCACTGCGGCGGATTTGACAATGTTGCTTTCAGCAACCCGCCGCAGGCGGAGAGTTTCGCAAGCGAAACTCTATTTTGTATTGAGGAAGGAGAGAAAACAATGTACCAAAAAGTATCAACAGACTTAAACTTTGTGGAGAGAGAAAAAAACGTGGGCGCATTCTGGCGCAACCAGAAGATTTTTGAAAAGTCCATGAAAGTGCGGGAGGGCAGTCCCGTGTACACTTTTTATGATGGACCGCCGACTGCTAACGGTAAGCCCCATATCGGACATGTGCTTACCCGCGTTATCAAGGATATGATTCCGCGCTACAAGACGATGAAGGGATATATGGTTCCCCGCAAAGCAGGCTGGGATACCCATGGACTTCCGGTAGAGCTGGAAGTGGAAAAACTTCTCGGCTTAGACGGCAAGGAACAGATTGAAGAGTATGGTATGGAGCCTTTCATCAAGCAGTGTAAGGAGTCTGTATGGAAATACAAAGGAATGTGGGAGGATTTCTCCGGCACGGTTGGTTTTTGGGCAGACATGGATAATCCATATGTTACTTATGATGATGATTTTATTGAGTCTGAATGGTGGGCATTGAAAGAAATATGGGATAAAGAACTATTGTACAAGGGTTTTAAAATTGTGCCTTATTGTCCGAGATGTGGGACACCTCTTTCTTCTCAGGAGGTGGCGCAGGGCTATAAGACCGTGAAGGAGCGCTCTGCAATCGTGCGCTTTAAGGTGGTAGGCGAGGAGGCTTATTTCCTGGCATGGACTACCACGCCATGGACGTTACCATCCAATGTGGCACTCTGCGTCAATCCGTCAGATACTTATATTAAAGTGAAAGCTGCAGACGGTTATACCTACTATTTGGCGGAGGCTTTGGCAGATACGGTGCTGGGTGACCTTGCCGATAAAGAGAGTGGCACGGCAGCATATGAAGTGTTGGAATCTTATGTGGGCACTGACTTAGAGCACAAGGAGTATGAGCCGTTATATGCCTGTGCGAAAGAGCGTGCTGATAAGCAGCACAAGAAAGGTTTCTTTGTGACCTGTGATGATTATGTTACGATGTCGGATGGTACCGGTATCGTTCACATTGCTCCGGCTTTTGGTGAGGATGATGCAAATGTTGGAAGAAATTATGACCTTCCTTTTGTGCAATTTGTAACGGAAAAAGGTGAGATGAGCGAGGAGACACCTTTTGCCGGATTGTTTGTAAAAAAAGCAGACATGGAAGTCATTAAAGATTTAGATGCCAGAGGACAGCTTTTCGGCGCACCGAAATTCGAGCACGATTATCCGCATTGCTGGAGATGTGATACCCCGCTGATTTATTACGCGAGAGAATCCTGGTTTATCAAGATGACGGCTGTTCGGGATGATTTGGTTCGCAATAATAATACAGTAAACTGGATTCCGGATTCTATCGGGACGGGTCGTTTCGGCAACTGGCTGGAGAATATACAGGACTGGGGTATCTCCCGTAACCGTTACTGGGGAACTCCGTTAAATATCTGGGAATGCGAGGGCTGCGGAAAGCAGGAATCCATTGGAAGCCGTAAGGAGTTAGCTGAGCGCAGTGGCAATCCGGAGAATGCCAAAGTCGAGTTGCACCGCCCGTACATTGATGAAGTGACTTTCACCTGTCCGGATTGTGGTAAAGTAATGAAAAGAGTACCGGAGGTGATTGACTGCTGGTTTGACAGCGGAGCGATGCCTTTTGCACAACATCATTATCCCTTTGAAAATAAGGACTTGTTCGAGCAGCAGTTCCCGGCACAGTTTATCTCTGAGGCGGTTGACCAGACCCGTGGATGGTTCTATTCGCTGATGGCGGAATCTACCCTGTTGTTTAACAAGGCACCGTATGAAAATGTTATCGTGCTGGGGCATGTACAGGATGAGAACGGACAGAAAATGAGTAAGTCCAAGGGAAATGCCGTAGACCCCTTTGACGCACTGGAAAATTATGGTGCGGATGCCATCCGTTGGTATTTCTACGTCAACAGCGCCCCATGGCTTCCAAACCGTTTCCATGGGAAGGCAGTGCAGGAGGGACAGCGTAAATTCATGGGCACACTGTGGAATACCTATGCTTTCTTTGTGCTGTATGCCAACATTGATGAGTTTGATGCGACAAAATATACATTAGAATATGATAAACTGGCTGTCATGGATAAATGGCTGTTATCCCGCCTGAACAGCACGGTAAAAGCGGTGGATGAAAATCTGGATGCTTACAAGATTCCGGAGACGGCGAGAGCATTGCAGGAGTTCGTTGACGAGATGAGTAACTGGTATGTCAGACGTTGTCGTGACCGTTTCTGGGCGAAGGGTATGGAGCAGGATAAGATCAATGCGTATATGACTCTGTATACTGCTTTGGTTACCATTTCCAAAGCGGCAGCACCGATGATACCGTTTATGACGGAAGATATTTACCGCAACCTCGTGTGCTCCATTGATACCAGCGCGCCGGAAAGTGTTCATCTCTGTGACTTCCCGAAAGTGGAAGAGTCATACATTGATGCAAAACTGGAAGCAGATATGGAGGTCGTGCTGGAAGCGGTTGTGCTTGGTCGTGCGTGTCGTAATACAGCCAATATCAAAAACCGTCAGCCGATTGGCAAGATGTTTGTCAAGGCGGAGGCAGAGCTTTCCCAGTTCTATCTGGATATTATCAAGGATGAATTGAATGTGAAGGATGCGGAATTGACGGAAGATGTCAGTGCATTAACCACCTATACATTCAAGCCACAGCTTAAGACATTGGGTCGCCGTTTTGGTAAGAATATCAATGCTGTCCGTGAGATTCTTGCTGGTCTGGACGGGCAGGCAGCTATGACTGAGTTAAAGGACAAGGGAACACTTACCATTCAGGTGGATGGAAACGATGAAGCTCTGGCTGAGGAAGATCTGCTCATTGAGGCTGCACAGATGGAAGGTTATATTTCTGATAGCGACCACGGTGTAACAGTGGTGCTGGATACGAATCTAACACCGGAACTTGTAGAAGAAGGATTTGTGCGTGAAGTGATCAGTAAAATCCAGACCATGCGTAAAGACGCAGGTTTTGAGGTGATGGATCATATCCGCGTATCTCTACAGGATAATGATAAGGTAAAGGACATTGTACAGAAAAATGAAGACAGTATTAAGTCAGATGTTCTTGCCGAGGAAGTAGCATACGATGCTGCATCCGGATTTACGAAAGAGTGGAATATCAACGGTGAGAAGGTAACTCTCGGTGTGGAGAAGTTGTAAGACGTATTCAAAATTATGTACTGTCATGAAATAGACCGATATCCCCTTTACCGGATATCGGTCTATTTACATGACAGAATCTACTTATCTCTATCTGCATTTAATAATTTCTCAAACTCATTCAAGCATACCGGACGGGAATAGTAGTATCCCTGCAGGAGAGTGGCGTCCATTCCGCCTACGATATCTGCTACGTCACTGTTTTCCACGCCCTCCACAATGGAGTGATAACCCAGATGCTTACACATCTCTAACAGATTGTCAATAATAACATAATCGATATCGTGCCCCGGTTCTGCAAGTTCCCTGACGAAGGAATGCTCTACCTTAATGTAGTCTACATGGAGACATTTTAACATTTCTAATGAGGCATAAGCGGTTCCGAAGTCATCCAGTGCCAGTCTGAATCCCCGCTGACGTAGCCTGTCGAACATGGCTGCTAGTTCAGTAGGGTTGTCCACCTCGCAGCTTTCAGTCAGTTCAATAATCATGTATGTAGGGTTCACTCCGTATTTCTCTGCACAGGCAACTAATCGCTCCTCAAAGTTGTCGTCCATAAATTGCTGATATGAGACATTAAAGCTTACCCACAAGTCCCCATATGTATCACGCCATGCCACCTGCTGCTTAATTGCCTGTTCCATAACCCAGAAACCAACTTCCCGGATTCCGCCGTAGTCCTCTAATATTTTGATGAACTCCATGGGATAGGAGTCTTGTATTTTTTCTCCCTTCCAGCGGAGCAGGCATTCACAGCCAACGATTTTATTAGTATCACGGTTGACAAAAGGCTGGAAAAATAATTCAAAGCCTTTAAAATTATTTTTGATACATTGCTTTAAATCCTCTCTTAATGCCAAACCTCTTTCGTGTTTTTGGGCAATCTCTTCCGAGAAAGATACCAGAGTTCCCTTTTGGTTATTTTTTGCAAATTCCAGAGAATGCTCCAGATTATTGATGAGGCTCTCTCTGGAGTTTGCATCTTGCGGGAAAATTACACTTCCGGCAGATGCGGAGATTCCGATTTTTCTTCCATCCTCCAGTTCTATCACATCGGTTTGTTTACGTACTTTTTCATAGAAATCTGATATTTCTTCCTGTTCTGCTCCAAAGGCGACAACGAGAAATTCGTCTCCGCTAAAACGGAACAGCTTCCATTCCGGATGGCATAAATTCTTTATTTTTTTGGAAAATTCAATCAGAATTTCATCTCCCGTATTATATCCGTAATTACTGATGACCCTTCGGAATCCGTCTATGCCGATTAACACAGCACTTCCGGATTGGGCTTCAAAATTAATATGATGTAATTCATAGGTGGTCAGAAGTCCAGTGAGAGTATCATATTTACTCTCACCGTCTATCCTTGTCAGCATTCCGGCAAAAATAATCGGGTTCCCCCCGGCATCGCGAATCATGCTGCCTTTACATTCCACCCATACATATTCACCCATACGGTTTCTCGCCCGGTACTGGCAATCGTGTCTGTTCTTTGTGCCGGCAAATACACTGTTAATATCATCCAAGTACATTTCCAAGTCGTCAGGGTGTACATGCTCTGCCCAAACATCACCGGCTCTCTCGATATATTCACTGTCTAAACCGAAGTACTCCACGGCAGCCTTGGACCAACGTGAGACATCAACAGCAACATCACACACGTAGATTAATACATTATCGGAAGCCGAAGCAAAAGCTTCAAACAGTTCGTTATTGAAGATATCGCTCATGTGTCACCTCATTTCTGCGCCGTATGTCATGTATCAGTTAGGTTGAGGCTGGCGCGCTTTATTTTTGCCTACGTCTATTTATCAAATTTTACAACTTGATTTTTTCCATTGGCTTTCGCTGTATACAGGGCTTTATCCACTCTGTTGTACAGGGTATCAGCATCCTCATCAGCTATTGCCTGAGTGACACCGATGCTGACAGTCTGGCAGCCTGCAGTTTCATAGGACTTGGAAGCAAACTCTGCGCGTATCTTTTCTGCCAGTTCAGCAGCCTCATCTGCGGTGCTTTCCGACAGCAATACCATAAATTCTTCACCGCCCCATCGACCGAGGTATGAGGAATGCACGCCTGTCGTTGTGTTTCTAAGGACATCAGACAGACCTTGGATGACGTGGTCGCCCTCCTTGTGTCCATAGATATCATTTACTTTTTTGAAATTATCAATATCGAGCATGATTAAAGAAATATCATTTGTAGTACCTTTTTTTGTCCGTTTTTCCAAAGCGCTTCGGATTCTTCTCTCGATTTCGGCACGGTTATATAGCCTGGTCAGACCGTCCGTGATGGATGTCATGGCAAGCTTCATGTTTATTTCCTCTAATTCTGCCGTGGATGCTTCGATAAAAGAAACAAAACGCCGTATAATAGGAATCTTATCTATATTTTCACGCTGTGCATCATAGATGCTTACAACTTCATCGTTTTTCGGTTCGCCTTCTCTCATGGCAGCGATTACGAGGGTGACGTTGAAGTTAAGCATATCACCGCCCATGCGGATAAATTCTCCGTGTGTATAAAAGCCGGCTGTCGGTGCAACGCTGCGAAACGGTACGGTTTCATCGCTGATATTTTCATCTCCCCAGAATGCTCTTCTGGCAGCACAGGAAAATGTTTCTATGACCTCCGGCTGGAAATTTGCAATTTCCTGTCCGTCGTGTCGGATACTGGACAAAATCGTTTCCGGATCACCGTAAGATAGTCTTACGATAGCGTCCTCCTGTATATCGGAAGACATTACGAGGGAATCATCATCATTCACAGCCAGAGGACAGCGCAGAATATCAATGTCGCCATGCTCTATGAAAAGAGGGAATTCCAGTGTATTGGAGAAGAAATTTTCATTTTTATTGATATTCAAAAATCTCTGATACACATCAAAAGCGGGCTTGCCGTCCAGTTCATACAGAACTTCACGGTCTGCTTTGGTAACCCGGAATCGTCTTTTTAATGGTTTCCAACCGGAAATAAAGGTACTGTATGTGTGCAAATCGTCACCGCCAAGAAGTAAGAAAACAATACCGTGCTCTAAAAAACCGTTTCCTTTAGAAAATACCGCAGCAGTTTCATCGTCCATGTTGGGATTGAAAGCACCGCCGCCAAATACCTGGATATCTTTTCTCAGCGTACTCATTTCATCGCAGAATTCCTTCATGGACATATCCATAATGGTGGCATGCATCTCCACTGAATTTACCCATGGATTTTCCTCACAGCAGGCTTTCAGCTTGTCTACATCTTCTTTAACGTTTTCCTCTAAAAAAGGAAACTGTAGTATTTTGGCTTGTGTCGTTTCATATTCAAAAATCGTGCAGGTGATAATAATCTCAGCTTTTGCAAGAACTCCATCCAATAAATTTGCATTTGCCGTACATCCAAGATATAGTGCGTCCGGCATTTTATCGTCGAGAATATCACATATATGCCGGATATGATCATAATCCATATCTTCGGAATAAATACGAAAAATGGTAGTATATGCCGGATTTATTTGGCACCATTGTTTGATTTCCGCCAATTCCCGGCAGAATGCTTCATCATCCTTGAATGAGATTTGAAATTGTTTCATATTCTTTACCCTATCTTTCATGTGCATTAACAGTTGTTTGTACTGATTTTTTGGACTATATATACTAGTATAAGGTTTTTCCTGATATTTGGCAAGATAATTCCCAAAAATATCAAAAAAGTGTTGACATTTTTTTTCCACCGTCATATAATATTACTTGCGTCACGGGAAAACCATAAGTGATTCGGGGTGTGGCACAGTTTGGCTAGTGTACCTGATTTGGGATCAGGGGGTCGCAGGTTCGAATCCTGTCACCCCGATTATGGCGTTATATATAATAGAGCGGAAGTATACTTTTGATACTTTCAAATATATGCGGGTGTAGTTCAATGGTAGAACACCAGCCTTCCAAGCTGGATACGTGGGTTCGATTCCCATCACCCGCTCTTATGTGTTCGTAGCTCAGCTGGATAGAGCAACGGCCTTCTAAGCCGTGGGTCGGGGGTTCGAA
>JAFLTA010000002.1:0-31651 GCA_022510685.1 Lachnospiraceae bacterium
GCTATTTCGCTCTAGCGCAAGACGAAACAGGGTTCAAATAGGAGCCGTTATGCTAGGATTAAAGTGTCAGAAAAGGCAGATAGGAGGAAACCATGGCAAATACTGTGGCATTTGATTATTCTTTGACAGAGGGCGTGATTTCTGGGGACGAGATGAAGTCTATGGAGAAAATTACGAATGATGCGAAGGAACTTTTATTAAGTAAAGAGGGAGCAGGTAGTGATTTTCTAGGATGGATTGACCTTCCTATTGATTATGATAAGGAGGAGTTTGCACGCATCCAGAAAGCAGCGGAAAAAATCCAGTCAGATTCCGAGGTGTTGCTTGTAATTGGTATTGGAGGTTCTTATCTGGGAGCCAGAGCAGCGATAGAGTTCTTAAGACACGGATTTTATAACAGCGTTTCTAAAGAGGTACGCAAGACACCGGAAATTTATTATTGTGGAAATAATTTGAGTGGTACATATCTTTCCCAGTTGGTTGATGTTATTGGAAACAGAGATTTTTCTGTAAACATTATCAGTAAATCAGGAACAACGACTGAGCCGGCTGTGGCATTCCGTATCTTTAAGAAGATGTTGGAGAATAAATATGGCAAAGAAGGGGCTGCGAAGAGAATTTACGCAACTACCGATAAGGCGAAGGGTGCATTAAAGAATCTGGCAAACGAAGAGGGATATGAGAGCTTTGTTGTGCCGGACGACGTGGGAGGACGTTTTTCGGTATTGACAGCAGTTGGCTTGCTTCCTATTGCAGTCAGTGGTGCAGATATTTCCAAATTGATGGAAGGTGCAGCTGCAATGCGTGAGAATTGCTTAGATAAAGATTTTTCAGACAATGACAGCATGAAATATGCAGCGGTCCGAAATATTTTGCACCGCAAAGGAAAATCTGTGGAGATTCTTTGTAATTATGAGCCGGCGTTTCACTATGTAGCAGAGTGGTGGAAGCAGTTGTATGGTGAGAGCGAAGGTAAGGATCAGAAGGGAATTTTCCCGGCAGCAGTGGACTTGACTGCAGATTTGCATTCTATGGGGCAGTATATTCAGGATGGCAGCCGTATCATGTTTGAGACGGTAATGGAATTGGAGGAGCCTACGTTGGATATTGCCATTGAGGAGGAGCCGGTAGATTTGGATGGTTTGAATTATCTGACTGGCAAGACACTGGATTTCATCAATAAGAGTGCGATGAAGGGTACTCAGTTAGCACATACAGACGGTGGCACACCGAACCTGGCTATCAAGGTGCCGGCACAGAATGAGTACTACTTAGGACAGTTGTTCTACTTCTTTGAGTTTGCCTGCGGTATCAGCGGATACATATTGGGAGTGAATCCATTCAATCAGCCGGGCGTAGAAAGCTATAAGAGCAATATGTTTGCTTTGCTGGGTAAGCCGGGCTATGAGGCACAGCGAGAAGAACTGTTGAAACGCCTTTAGCACGAAAATCCATTCTAAAGAAACAAAATATGTTTCTTTAGAATGATTACGATTTTGTGCTATATAAGATACAGGTATTTATACCGCCATGTTCCAGTGGGATATGGCGGCTTTTTGCAAATAAAATTATGGTAGCATGATGGCGCTAATCTGAACCTGAATCAAACAGATAATGTAAGCGTGGTGTCAAAACCGTGCTATATGGGGTTACGCAATATGGATTTTATGAAACGATTTTTAAGAGATGACAATATAGAGTACTGGCAGCCGGGAGTATTTGAAAATGTTCCCGGTGGTATCGGTGTATTCCAGTGGAAAGAGCAAGTGCTGGAATTGATAGCGCTGAACGGTCAGTTGCGAAAAACTTTGGGAGTGAGCGAAGAAGATATCCGCACAAAATCCAGACAGGAGATACTGGAGCTGCATCCTGAGGATAGAGAAAGAGTGTATGGGATGTTCGAGGACAGCATCCGCAATCGGGAAGGTTTTTTGGAAATTACAGCTCGCTACCGCAATCACGAATCAAAAGAATATATATGGATGCGTGTGAGTTATTCAGCAGATTACGAAGTAAACGGTAATATGCTGTGTTATGCCACATATCGTGATATTACCGCTGAGAAAGAGTTGGAAAAACAACTGCAGACCAACGTTCTCAGTATGCGTACAGCATTGGACCACTGTGGCATATACCATGCTTTGTATGATATAAAAAACAAAAAGGTATTATACGGCTCAAAATTACAGAGAGAGTTTGGTATGCCGGAATTTGAGCAGCAGGGAGAAGTGCGTAACCGCGGATTACTCACGACGGAGGGAAGGACAGAGTTGCTGCGAATTGCGGAGGAAATGCGCTCCGGTAAACGGGATTTTGCCATGGCAGAAATAGAAGTAAGGCGCCCGGATGTGGGAGAGTGGATTTGGACAAAACAGTCGTACACAGTGCTGGAAAAAGACGAGAATGGTCTTCCCTTGACCGTAGTGAGTACTGCACAGGATATTACTAAGGAAAAAGAGGACGAGAAAAGATTTAGTGAAGATAATATGTATCACCATATGCTCTACGATAATATGACATCTGTAATACGGATGAACATTACCGATTGGAGGGTACTGGATTTTACCGGAGAGTATGTGCTGCTCCATTCGGAATCGGAAAGTCCATTCCAGACTATGGCAAAACATATCAAAGATGAGGAGCAGAGGAAAGAATTTGAATCTGTTTTTTCCCGTGCTAATCTGATGCAGCAATTTGCACAGGACAATCGGAAAATAACTTACACTTATCGAAGTCATCGTTTGTCGGGGAAAATATTGTGGATGAAAACCACAGTGGAGATGACTGCAAGGGAGGGAGAAGATATTATCGGTCTGATTGCATGTCAGGATGTGGACAGAGAGGTATTGGGCGACAATCTTCAGACCAGTGTTGTCAATTCCCTTGTGGATTTTGTGGCATATGTTAATATCGACGCAGATGATAGCCAGGTGTATGCGGAGAATCCGGAATATCAGGTAGAGGAAGCATTTACCGGTATGGGCATCATAAAGCAGTTGCAGAGTCAGTTAGAGGGGATGATAGTGCCGGAAGAACGGGAACGTGCGAGCGAACAATTTGAGTGGAAAAATATTTTAAAAAGAGTTAAAAACGGTGGACGTTGGGATTATGTGTACCATTCCAGGGACAAAAATACGGGAATTCGTACTAAGACGATTCATGCAGAATTAATGCGCATGGATTGGAATGTGGTCATGGTAGTACAGAGAGATATTACAGATATTACGGCAGAGCAGGAGGCACAAAAAGCGGAACTGCAGAATGCATTGGCAATTGCCAACCGTGCCAGTCATGTCAGGGAGGAATTTTTGTCCAGTATGAGCCATGACATGCGTACCCCGTTAAACGGCATTATCGGTGCCGCAGAACTCGCCCGAAATATGAAAGACCGCCTGCCGGAGGAAGTGCAGGAATACTTAAAAGATATCATGTCCTCCGGAAAATTTATGTTAAGTCTGGTAAATAACATTTTGGATACCAACCGCATGGCGCAAGGTAAGATGTCGTTGAATATTCAAAAGATTAATTTTTCAGATATTATGCAGGATATCTATGGACTGTTTGTTACCGACTGTGAGGAAAAGAAAATCCGTCTGCTGCTGGAAGCGGGGGAACAGATTCGGGAAGTTTATGCCGACCCGGTACGATTGCAGCGTATTTTTACAAACCTTATCTCCAATGCAATTAAGTTTACGCCGCCGGGCGGGACGGTAGAGCTACGGGCACAGGAACGTGAAAGGATAGGAGAACGTTATCTGGTATCAGTGTCGGTGAAAGACAGCGGAGCCGGTATGAGCGAAGAATTTCAAGAGCATATGTATGACATTTTCACACAGGAGCATAATGAGATTAACACCAGTATTATCGGGACCGGTCTTGGGCTGTCTATTGTGAAAAATCTGGTGGAACTGATGGACGGTGAAATTCAATGCAAAAGTAAACCGGGTGAGGGGACAGAGTTTACCGTTATTTTACCTTTTAAGCTGGCAGAGGATTCTGAATCGGATTCAGCAGAAAAGAGATTCAGTAAAAAGCAGTTAAAAGAAGGACATCTGAAGGAGGGAATCCTAAGGGAGGAAATCCTAAGGGAAGAAGTCTTGTGGGATCGTAAGGTGCTTTTGGCAGAGGATAATGATTTGAATGCAAAAATAGTCATTCGTCTTCTGGAGAGTAAGCAGATACAGGTAAAATGGGTAAAAAACGGAAAGGAGCTGTTACAGCATTTTCGGATGACAGAGCCTTATACATATGATGCAATTTTGATGGATATCCAAATGCCCGTCATGGATGGTATTCAAGCGTGCAAAGAAGTTCGCGCTATGGAAAGGGCAGATGCACGACTGGTTCCTATCTTCGCACTTACGGCGAATGTGTTTGATGCGGATGTGCAGAAAAGTAAAGAGGCGGGAATGAATGCTCATTTGATTAAGCCTCTTGAGCCGAAGAAGCTGTTTGTCACACTAATGAATTTCTGGGGTGTGCAGGAGTGAGAGCCGCCATGCATGGGATGATGATTATTTTAAGGAGAAATGTTATTGATGAATAGAAAAGATATTACATACGAAAAGGCGGTGACCTTCAGTTTTGATGACGGAGTCGCTCAGGACATGCAATTGGTGGAGTTGTTCAATCGGTACGGTGTAAAAGCCACATTTAACTTAAATACGGGCATCCAGTCTCCAGAAAGTCGTTTTGAAATAGAAGGTGTCCCGATTCATCGCATGGAGCAGGAGGGATTGGATAAGCTGTATGCAGGACATGAGATTGCCCTGCACGGGCTGACTCATGCATCGCCATCGGAACTGACTGTCAGGCAGTATGAGGAGGAATTTTTACAGGATGCCAGAAATATAGAGAAACTTTATGGGAAGTATCCGGTGGGGATGGCATATGCATATGGGGATGCACCGGATGCCGTGGTGGAGTACCTGCGGAGTATTGATATTTATTACGGTCGCACGGTGGAGAGTTCCTATGGTTTTTCTTTGCCGAAAGACTTAATGCGTCTTGCACCTACCTGTCATCAGAATGATGAGCGTGTCTTTGCATTGGCAGAGGAATTTCTGGAAAGGCAAAGTGAGGAACCCATGCTCTTTTATGTGTGGGGACACAGTTATGAGTTTGATGTGCACCACACATGGGAGCATATGGAGAAGCTGTTGCAGATTATCAGCGGAAAGTCGGATGTATTCTATGGCACGAATGCGGAGTGTCTGGGATTTGTATAACATAAAATCGAGGTGAACTATGTACATAACTACGAATCATAAAATACACTTTACACCATTAGAGCCAAAACAGGAGCAAATCATCATCGAGGATATTGCCCATGCCCAGTCGCTTATGACGCGCGCCAACGGACATTTTCCGGAGTTTTATTCGGTGGCGCAGCATAGCATTGCCTGTGCCAGGGAGGCGATTGCCAGAGGCTATACGAAACGGGTTGCATTGGCGTGTCTGCTGCATGACGGCAGTGAGGCATATTTATCGGATATTACCAGACCGGTGAAGCAGGTGCTTTCGGAATACCGTGAGATAGAAAAGAGGGTGCAGGATGCCATTTACATCCGTTTCCTCGGGGAACTGCCTACGCAGGAGGAGAGCCGTCAGATTGATGATATTGACAACACCTGCCTGTACTATGAATTTGATCATTATATGGGAGAGAAATTGTTTCCGGAGAAGCCGACATGTGAAAGTCAGATGATATTTAGGTTCCGTCCATTTAAAGAAGTAGAGAGGGAATTTTTAGAGTTGTTTGGAGAATTGACGGGAGAAGAATAAACTTACAACCGTCCACAAAGTGGTTGACCTCCCGGTTTAGTATTTAAGCCTACCTGTATCGGTTAAGTAACAAGGTAGGCTTATTTTTTTTATCTATGAAAGAGCATCAAAGTGAGGCGGTTTTTTTGTGTTTTCCGGTAAATAGTTAGTAGAGGCTCTTGATACAAGAAAAATAATTTGTCGAATACTTTCTGAAAGAGAGCGGAGGAAGCATTAAAGGGGGAAACGGCTATGATGGAAGATAAAAATCGAATGAAAATGATGGTGGCGCAGTTTATGGAGGAGTATGACGAAAATCCGAGGAGAGCAGTATGGAAACGGAATTTAATGAAGGGAGTTCTCGTCGCTGTTCTATTGGCAGTTGCATTTCAAATTGTATACGGTGGTATTTTGTTTGTGCTGGCGAAACGAGGCGAGGGGAAGCTGCAGACGGCATCCTCTTACAAAGCGATTGAAAAAAATTTTTGCCGGGTAATGAAACAACAGACAAAGGTGCTTAAGAGAATTGAGTTTTATGAAAATCCCTTTCAGGGGAAATATTATATTCAGAATAATGTATACAGTAACCTAGGTGCATTAATGAGCCAGAGTGCGGCGCAGGTTTCTTCGGGAAGTTCAGGAGAAAATCTCGCTCTGGCAGAGAGAGGGGGAGTCGGCAGCGTGGATGTAGATACTTTGAGCGGAACGGAGACAAGTAAAACAAATGTAGAGGAGGAGGGGGTTGTGGAGGCGGATGAAGTGATTGCAGATGGTGGTTATATTTATGCCATCCATAAATCGGAGATTATACATTATGATGATGACGTGGAAAAAAACGGTAAGTGGGTATATATTTTGAAGTTGGGAAAAAATGGGTGCGAACAGGTTGGTAAGATTCGAATTTCTTTTATCGGTGGTGAGAGTGATGACGATGCCGAAGACTGTGGTTTGTATGTTTGGATGGATACATTGGTGGTTATAGAAAGTAGTGAAGAATGGGGAACGGAAATTACAGCCTATGATATTTCTAATCCTGAAAATCCGGTAAAAACGGCAGAAATTGAACAATCCGGAGTAAATGTTACTTCCAGATTGATTGATAATCGTCTGGTAGTTGTTACACGGTACTTGCAGGATGATTCCGACTTATGGAATGAGGATGATATTTCGGAAGCTTTGGAGGGAGTCGGTAATTTAAAACCGAGCATTAACGAGGAAAGTATACCGGCAGAGGATATTTATATGCAGAGAGATTTGTATATGCCTGGTTTTGCAGTAGTAGGAAGTTATCGCATGGAAAGACAGGGGACTTTGGAAGTTGCAGACAAAAAGGCGGTAACCGGTCGCGGGGAGCGCATTTACATGAAAGGGAGCAACTTATATATATTGAACCATGCAGTGCCGAAAGCATTTGATAAGGCAGACCGTACAGGAATTACGAAGCTGAAATTAGATGAGGAAGGGAAAATTATCGGAATGGCGCATCGGGTTGTGGACGGTTGGATTGGAGAGGGGTTTGCCATAAAAGAAGAGGAAGGACATTTGCGGCTGTGTATGTCGGTGCGACATTTTGACTCTGAGTGGTGTTGGAAACAAGTGGAAGTACCCTTTGATTGGTATCTGGGAGAATATTATTCTGCACGATTAAAAATGACTGTAGAGATGTATGAGCAAACTATAGCAGCAACAGGAACCGGTGAATCTTCCCGAGATATCAGCGTCATTGTTTTGGATGAAAATTTAGAAAATATTGGCAAAACAGAAGGGCTATGTGAGGGAAACCGGATTCAGACCGCAAGGTTTGTAGGAGATTATTTGTATGCAGTGGGAGAGGAAGAAAATACATTGCTGCAGATTAATATGGCAACGGAGGAGATTCCCACGCTGATGGACAGCATACAGACAGTGGGAGAGATAGCATACATTCATCCCTTGGGAAAGAATTCGGATAGCATGATTGCTCTGGGGAAAGATGTTTCCGGTGAGTTGACTTTAACATTCTATAAAACAGTGGCTGGCAAAGGAATGGAACAAATAGAAACATATCCCTTGGTACAGAGGAGCTCCGACGCTATGAATAAATATACGAAAATACTGGTTCAGAAGACGGAGGACGGCTGTTATCTCGGCTTTGCCACAAGAAATGCCGGTGGTTTGCAATATCCATTGGTTTATTTCCGGGAAAGTCAGGGGGTGGAGACAGTTCTTCGTTCAGAGTCTAATAATCGAAGCGATCATTGGTGTCGTGGTCTGTTTATAGGGGGGAGATTTTATGTGCTTCGTGACAGCGGGGTTAATATGCAGGTGGAAAGGTATGATACCGGGGCATTCAGGCAGACGGGAGTGTGGAATTCAAAAGATGACACGTTTTGATTGTAGAAAATGATTGATTGTAGGCAAGTTATTGTGCAAAGGATTGCTACGCGTCCTTAGCCAAAACTTGAGCCATTAGCTACTCCTAAAAACCAGTCGTAGCATGGAGGTTAAGTATGAAAAAGAAAATGGGGACAACTGCTATGTTGCTGTTTCTGGGGTTGACGATAGCGTTTCAGCTTGCTTATTATATGTGGATACGAGGTACGATTTCTTTTGTGGGAACGTTTGCTAATTTCAGGGGACAACCTTGGGGTGAATCACCAAGGGACGTGGCAGACCACTTTGTGTGTTGTGTCAGAGTAGTGCATGATTTCCTATTGGGGTATTTATATTGTGTACAAAGGCATTATGAGGAAAAAAGCTTGAAAGGACAGGAGGGAAAAATCAAATTCTGGGTAGGAATGGAAGTTATGTGCCAATTGGGGATTTTCGTTACCTATTATCTTGTGTGGATATCGAATCGTATATTGTACTATATTCTTGATAAAGATGACTGGATTGTAGCAAACTGGCATGTAGGGACTGCAGAAACAGTAATATATTACCATTTGCGTGATGGTAAAAAAATCATTCCGGCTACATATGCATGGGGAGAGAAGTATTGGAATATTTTTGTATTAGCTATAATCATAGCACCGATTTTGTTGATGATGGTCATATATAGTGTTCATCTTGTATGTCGTATCAAGCAATTCAAGAGAAGCGGATATTTGAATAAAGTATGGGTCATATGGAATGTGGTGTTTGTCGTTGTGATGGTGTTGGTGGTAGTACGGTGGTTCTACTTGTTAAAGTTCAGTGAGGGATGGAATATGTATTTGCATAATCCCAGAGAAGGTGGATGATTATTCATGCTTTCTGCCTGATAACATAAAATAACAGGAGCAGGATTTGCCACAAAAGGCGTCCTGCTCCTTTTATAATCGTTATCTTTCCGACTGATATTTCAGTGCTGCGTCCACAAATCCTCTGAACAGCGGATGTGGATGATTTGGTCTGGATTTGAATTCCGGGTGAGCCTGTGTGGCAACAAACCACGGATGTGACGGAATTTCACACATCTCTATGATTTTTCCATCCGGGGAAAGACCGGACAATTTCATGCCGGCGTTTTCCAAGTCTTTTCGGTAATAGTTATTTACCTCATAGCGGTGGCGGTGTCTCTCGTGGATGGTCTCTTTGCCATACAGCTCATATGCCTTAGAATCCTTGTCCAACACGCAAGGGTAGGAGCCGAGACGAAGGGTACCGCCGATATCTTCAATACCGTCCTGATCGGGCATCAGATGAATGACAGGATGTGTGGTCTGCGGGTCTAACTCAATGCTATGTGCATCGTTAAAGCCTACCACGTGTCGTGCATATTCTACAATAGCCAACTGCATTCCGAGACATAGTCCCAAAAATGGGACATTATTTTCTCTTGCATAGCGGATAGCGGAAATCTTTCCGTCGATACCACGGTCACCAAATCCTCCGGGTACCAGTATGCCGGACACATCTCCCAAAACTTTTGCGGCATTGCTGTCATTTAATTCCTCCGAAGGAATCCATTTAATGTTGACATTACTCTTATGGGAAAGTCCGCCATGTTTCAAAGACTCTACCACACTGATGTATGCATCATGCAAAGTGGTATATTTACCAACCAAAGCTACAGTGACGTCCTTTTCCAGATGTTTTAATGTGTCCACCATGGTCTGCCATTCTTCCATATCCGGTTCCGGGCAATCCAAATGGAGACACTCGCAGGCAACATCTGCCAAGTGTTCTTTTTCCATAGCGAGAGGTGCTTCATATAAAGTCTCTACATCCAGATTCTGCATAACGTGCTTGGTAGGTACATTGCAGAACAGGGCAATTTTATCTTTAAGCCCCTCTTCCAGAGGACGTTCCGTGCGACATACGATAATATCCGGCTGGATACCCATTCCCTGAAGTTCTTTTACACTTGCCTGGGTCGGTTTGGTTTTCATCTCGCCGGAGGCACCCAGATACGGTATCAATGTAACGTGAATTAAGATGGCGTTTTCGCGTCCCACATCATGCTGAAACTGACGGATGGACTCCAGAAACGGCTGGCTCTCAATATCACCTACCGTACCGCCCACCTCAATAATTGCAATCTGTGTTTCCTTACAGCCGTCATTTCGATAAAAGCGGCTCTTAATTTCGTTTGTTATGTGAGGGATGACCTGGACGGTTCCTCCACCAAAATCACCGCGACGCTCTTTGGAAAGCACGGACCAATATACTTTGCCGGTAGTGACATTGGACTGTTTCGTCAGACTTTCGTCAATGAAACGCTCGTAATGTCCCAAATCCAAATCAGTCTCCGCACCGTCGTCGGTTACAAATACTTCTCCGTGCTGTACCGGATTCATAGTACCCGGGTCAATGTTAATATAAGGGTCAAATTTTTGCATAGTCACGCTGTAACCGCGCATTTTTAAAAGTCTGCCGAGAGATGCCGCTGTAATACCCTTTCCCAAACCAGAGACAACACCACCGGTGACAAAGACGTATTTGACTGCCATAAGTATATCCTCCTTTGTGTTTGAACAATAGCATCATAATAAATCAATATTTTTCTATTATACTCTAAAGGGGGAGGGAAGTTCAACCTGTTTTTGTGGAAAACTCATTAATTTTGTCATGGGGATATTATGGAAAAATTAAACATAAAAATAGTATATATTGGATATTTTTTCACATTGCAATTAACTTTTTCAATCAACCTCCTAAATCGGATTGCAATTGCTTTGTAAGTAGATTTGATGTATTATTATTGTGTGTCGAAATGCAGCATCGCAATGATATGTTGTAAAGGGATAAAATGAGCATAAGTGTCAGATAGGGGAGGGGGTCTCTTATTTATGAAAAAAGGGAAAAGATTTATTATTATTTTGGTTATAATTTTTTTGATTGTAATACCATGTATATTCGTATATATGCAGCAACCTGTGTCTTCGAAAGACGTTCTTAAGCGTGTGTCACACGACAATGGTGCAACATACAAAGCAAAAGAGATGAAAGTAAATAATCTGCAGGAAAAGATGGGTATGCAGTTATTTCAAGTAGAGCGAAACAATGATGAGATGGGCAGTGTTGCCGGCTATTTTCTTGTTAATCGTATGAATAGCAGAGGTCTTATGTGTTTTATTGAAGATGAATATGGTGATTGTGTCTGTGCGGATTATGATGGTGACGGAAAATATGAATTTCTATATGTTGGTTGTTTACCACTCACTAACGCCCCCCATTCCATTCTTTACGTATATGAGACGAAAGGGAATAAGATATGGATGGATGGAGCATATTGGATAAAAGATAATTCCGGTCATATCATTAAGTTTACCCTTAAGGGAGGAAAGAATAATAAAATATATCTCTATGGTGCTGAGAATGAAGACTCAGACACAGAATTCAGTTGTAGGGATGGAATATGGAATTTTACAGGTAAACTTTCATCCACTTTGGAGCTTGAAAATATTACAGATAAATTGAAAGAAAATGATGTTGCATATGCACTAAAGAATTTAAGAGAATTTTAGATTTCCCATATCGGCCTCCCTATGCTTTGCTTTTTATATATAGCAAAACAGTAGTAGGGAGGTGTTTTTTGGGGGCTAGCATACTGGTCTGACTGCGGTGGATGGGAAGATGTTGTTTTCAGCAACTCGTCACAAGCAAAACTCTTTCTTGTTCACAAATTCTTAACAGGCTGAAATATTGATTTTTGGGTAGACTAGACTTATAATAGTTATAGATATGGAAAAATGAGGAGGATTATTTTTTGGATAGCCATTCAAATCAAAATAGAAACCAAAATAATAAAGGAAACGATGACTCTCAGAAAAGTCAGAATCGCCGTAGTATGTTATGGTGCCTGGTGATTGCACTGGGCATTTTCATGGTATTTTCTTTAATGAACCGTCAGGTGGAGAAGGCACGGGATAAAGAAATCACTTATGACGAGTTTCTGCAAATGTTAAATGACAGGCAAATTGATACAGTGACACTGACTGCAGACCAGATTAAAATCACACCGAAGACTCAGGAGAACAGTCTGTATAAAATATCCTATCATACGGGATTGATTTCCATGGATATTACACTGGTACAGCGTCTGGAAAAAGCGGGTGTGAAATTTGTTAAAAAACCCGATAGTTCCAGCAGTATGATGTATATGCTGTTATCTACATTGCTGCCACTGCTTCTGCTTTGGGGAGGGCTGTTCTTTGTATTCCGCATGATGTCCAAAAACTCAGGTGGAATTATGGGTGTGGGTAAGAGCAATGCCAAAATGTATGTACAGAAGGAAACCGGAGTTACGTTTCTGGATGTGGCAGGGCAGGAGGAAGCCATGGACTCGCTCAATGAGTTGGTGGACTTTCTGCATAATCCGCAAAAATACACGGAAATCGGTGCGAAGCTACCAAAGGGTGCGCTTTTGGTGGGACCACCGGGAACCGGTAAGACACTGCTTGCCAAAGCAGTTGCCGGTGAGGCGGAAGTGCCGTTTTTCTCTCTATCCGGTTCTGATTTTGTGGAGATGTTTGTGGGCGTAGGTGCCTCTCGTGTGAGAGATTTGTTTAAGCAGGCACAGTCCATGGCACCTTGTATCATATTTATTGACGAGATTGATGCTATAGGAAAGAGCCGTGACAGTCAGTACGGCGGAAGCAATGACGAGCGGGAGCAGACGTTAAATCAGTTGCTCTCTGAGATGGATGGTTTTGACAGTTCCAAAGGACTGGTAATACTGGGAGCGACGAACCGTCCGGAAGTGTTAGATAAAGCGTTACTTCGTCCGGGACGGTTTGACAGACGTATCATCGTGGAAAAACCGGACCTAAAAGGGCGTGTTGATATTTTGCGTGTCCATGCAAAGGATGTGCTGATGGATGAGTCTGTGGATTTTGAGGAAATTGCGCTGGCGACCAGTGGTGCAGTCGGTGCAGACCTTGCCAACATGATTAATGAGGCTGCCATCATGGCAGTGCGCTCCGGACGCAGAGCCGTTAATCAGAAAGACTTGTTTGAGGCAGTGGAAGTGGTCATCGCCGGAAAAGAAAAGAAAGACCGTATTTTAGGGAAAGAGGAGAAGCGCATTGTAGCCTACCATGAAGTGGGACATGCACTGGTCACAGCCCTTCAGAAAAATGCGGAGCCGGTACAAAAAATTACCATTGTCCCGAGAACGATGGGCTCACTGGGATACGTTATGCAGGTGCCGGAGGAAGAAAAGTATCTGATGAGTAAAGAAGAAATTCTTACCCGTATCATTACTTTATTCGGTGGACGTGCTGCAGAAGAACTGATTTTTGATTCGGTGACCACCGGTGCTTCCAACGATATCGAAAAAGCAACCTCTTTGGCGCGTGCAATGGTCACACAGTATGGTATGTCGGATAAGTTCGGATTGATTGGTCTGGAGACGGTGCAGAGCAAATATTTGGACGGAAGAACGGTGCTCAACTGTGGAGATGCTACCGAGGCTGAGATTGACAAAGAGGTAATGCAGATTTTGCATGACTGTCATCAGAAGGCAAAGGATTTGCTGAAAGAGGACAGGGATACGTTAGACCAACTGGCAGAGTTTTTGATTGAGCATGAAACCATTACAGGCAAAGAATTTATGAAAATTTACCGGAAGGTGAAAGGCATTGAGGAGCCGGAGGGAGACCGGTATGATTTGTTGGTGTTGGATGTAGATGGTACGCTGCTCAATTCCAAGAGAGAGATTTCACAGGTGACAAAAGATGCTCTTTTGGAGGCACAGAAACGAGGAAAGCACATTGCAATTGCATCAGGACGTTCGATTGCAGGTATTCGCCAGACTGCTTCCGCAATTTCCTTGGAGGAGTATGGTGGTTATGTAATCGCATACAATGGAACGACTGTGGTGAACTGTAAGACCGGTGAAAACATTTATAACCAGACAATGCCGAAAGATTTGGTGGCGCCTGTTGTAGAGGCAGCCGAAGAATTGGGTGTGGGAATCATGGCATACCGTGACAGTGCCAAAGAGCTTATCGTGGGGAATGGCGTGACAAAGTATGTTGAGGAAGATGCTAAGGCTTGTCAGGTGACAATCCGTGAGACAGAACAATTTGCGAAACAGGTGAATTTTCCGGTGAACAAAATATTTGTTTCCGGAGAGCCGGAGAAAATGAAAGAGGTCGAAAGAGTTTTACAGACACGTTTTGGCGCACAGCTCAATGTGTTCCGCTCTGACCCTTATTATGTGGAATTATTGCCTAAATATATTGATAAGGGTGTGGCAGTGGATAAGTTGGTGAAGCATCTGGATATTCCGAAAGATCGTGTGATTTGTATTGGGGACAGCAACAACGATTTGCCGATGCTGCGTTATGCCGGAATGGGAGTTGCAATGGGGAATGCTGCTGCGGGTATTAAAGAGCAAGCAGACTATGTCACCGGCAGCAATGACGAAGACGGTATTGTCAGCATCATTGAAAAATTTATGACACCGAAGGAAGAGGAAGATTCTGAAGAGAAACAGAACGAAGGGGAATGAGGAGTAGAATAGTTTCATAGTATTACATTACAGACAGATGATACTGTCGAGGGAGAAGGCGTTCAAGAAACGACTTATGGGAGGACAGCAATGAACAGAACAGACAAACATTATTTAGAGAGGTTATTGGATCCGGAAGATCGGGATATGATAGAGAAGGAAGAGCGTTTTACCCAGATAATGATGATGTATTCTTGTGCCATACGAGAGGTACAGACCAAGCTGGAGGTATTAAACGATGATCTGAAATCCCGGTATCAGAGAAATCCGATACACAGCATTAAGTCCCGTATTAAAAAACCGGTGAGCCTCGCCAAGAAACTGGAGAAAAAAGGATTGACAGTATGCGTTGATTCTATTCAGGGTAACATTAATGATGTGGCGGGTGTACGTGTGATTTGTTCTTTTGTGGATGATATTTATACGATTGCAGAGATGCTTACATCACAGACGGATATTACTCTGATTCGTGAAAAGGACTACATTGAAAATCCGAAACCAAACGGATATCGAAGTCTGCATCTCATTGTAGAGATTCCGGTATTTTTTGCAGATAAGATGCGAGAAATGCGTGTGGAGGTTCAGATTCGTACCATTGCCATGGATTACTGGGCGAGTTTGGATCATCAGCTCCGCTACAAGAAAGATGATATGGAGGAGGAATATCGCAGGGAGATTGAGAACAGGCTCAAGCGTTGTGCGGATTTGATAACGGAAACGGATGCGGAAATGCTTAATATTCGCAAAAATATTTACGGATATCGCATATGAAAGCATAGGAAACCCAAAATTTACTAAGAAAAAGCCCTTGGCGATTTGGTGTTCTCTTGGCAGGGAGTACACCGGATTTCACAGCGAGGGCTTTTTTCCACCATCTTCCTGTGTTTTTTCGGCTTCCTCCATAAAGCCGGCTGTGATAATACTGGCGGGCATCGCCACAACGGCAATGCCGAGGATGGAGGAGAGCATTGTAATTACACGTCCGATTGTCGTTACGGGATAAATATCGCCATATCCCATTGTTGTGAGGGATACTACCGCCCAGTAAACGGCATCAAAGAATGTAGGAAAACTGCCCGGCTCTGCGTTAAAAATGACAAGGGCAGATACCAGGATATATACGGCAGCAATTCCGCATACTGCAGAAAGGAGCTCCTGTTGCCGTCGAAATACCCGTAAAATCAAGTCAATATTTTTTGAGTATCTGGCGGCTTTGAATACCCGTAGTACACCCATTACGCGGAAAAATCTGGCAAGGCGGAATAGTTTGAACACCTTATTGATTGAAAGGATTTCGGGCAGGATTGACATAAGGTCAATGATTGCCATCGGAGTAAAGGGATAGACCAGAAATGAAGTGCTACCGCGTCCTACTTTTATGTCGGCTGTAAAGAGTCTGGCGACATAGTCAATGGAGAACAGCACAGTCGTTACGTAATTTATTCGCATAAAAACTAAATTGTCGTAATGAAAAGCCAGTGGGATTAATGACGCAATGATTGCTACGATCATCACAGCGTTATATATCCGGGATGATATACTATCCGTAGGCTCCACAGTTTCAAATATTATTTTTCTCAATGTGTATATCTCCTCTCTTTGGATTGGTGCCATTGCTATCCGTATTATACAGAATACAACAAATATGTTCAATCTAAAATGATGCGATGGTGGCATTATGCTGGCGGCTACGCCTTGACTATTGGGAAAAATGGATAATTATTTTTTGATATTTCATATAATCTTTGGTAGATATTATGCTTATCATTAAAATAAAATTGTGATATAATAAACGCTCATAGTGGTTTATTGATATGTGTAAGGAGTATGGTATAGTTAACAATTGTGAATAATACAGGAAGGGTGGAATTATGGCAGCAAATATCATTTGTAAGTCTTGTGGTGAGAGTAAAACGCTATATAAGCCTTTGTTTAGTAAGGAACAAAAGGGGTTGGAAGTACTGCATTCACAAATCACACGTTCTACCGGAGTGGGAACGCGAAGGATTACCACGGTAATATGTCACTCTTGTGGTTATAGACACGAGTTTGAAGATAACTAGGCACATTTTTAAACGAAATTTAATATTAGGGTTCCTATATGAGAGTAAAAAAGTCCCATTTTATGGGACTTTTCACATTCCTGCGGATGACAGGACTTGAACCTGCACGGGGGTTGCCCACTAGAACCTAAATCTAGCGCGTCTGCCAATTCCGCCACATCCGCATATGATATGTCAGGTGATTATTGTCAACGTATGACACACACCAAAAGATACTTTAACATAAAATCCATCAAAATACAATCTACACTTTTTCTTTGTTTAACTTGCGGAACTCCGCAGGGCTCTCATCCACATACTTTTTGAATTTCGTATGGAAGTAATCTACGTTGCGGTATCCCACTTTTTCTGCAATTTCATAGACTTTCAAATCAGTCTCGATGAGAAGCTCCTTAGAATGATTGATGCGCACTTTGTCAATAAATACATTAAACCCTTCGCCCACTTTTTTCGTAAAAATCTTGCCCAAATAGGAACTGTTGTAGCCAAAAAGAGGGGCAATGTTTTCTAGTTTAATATTGTTCATATAATTGTGTTCGATGTAGTGGATGATGTCATCCATTACACTGTCACTGGACGGATTGCCGATGGAGCGCATAATCATTTCAAACTGCTCCGTAAAATACAGTATGATTTCATATAAATAATATCTGCTGCTGATATAATCGATAATCTCACCATTTCCGGGAAATGGGATGTTGGAGTTATGATATAGGTGTGATAGTTTTTCCTTTATGGTCAGATACAAATCTGTTAAAAAAAGTTTTATCTTGGAGATTTCTGCAGTGGAGTTGTACAGGTCTTCTTCCAATTTGCGCAAGGTTTCTGCTACCTGGTTGCGTTTTGTTGCTTGAATGTAACCGATGAGCTGTTTGCAGTAATCTTGCAGTGAATCTTGATCGACCGGAAATGGATTTTGTGCTTCCTCCTGTGGGAGTTGTTCGTATCCGATGGTATGCTGTTTGTGCTCGCAGAAAAAGCGTCTTTGCAAAAGGCGCAGAGCTTCATCGTAAGAAATATGTATGTCCTCCGGGTTCGTGACGATTCTGCCATAAGTGATAAACAGGGAATCCAGAGGAGAATTTGTCTGTGGTTTCTGTTCTCTTTCATAACGCTCCAGAAAATCTTGGAATTTATGTAATACAAAGGAGCCTTTTAGCAAAAGTACCTCATTGCCATCCAAAGTAACCGCTTCGTAGGAATTATTGTCTTCGTTAGTTACCATCAGCAAATCCGAAAAACGATAGGATAAACGATTTTTATGATGGCTGTATTTTTCGTAAATGACCACCTGATACCGGTCTGCTTCAGGACAAATGCCGGAAGCCTGCAGTTCGGAAATGGAAACTTGATTGGTTAATATATCATAGAGAACCATATTGCGGGCTTTCTTTTTATACTCCAAAAACATTTCCTGTTGGCGTTTTTGTGCATCCAGTTGGACAGAAATGTTTTTCACGGTATCCAGCAGAGCATCCTCGTCAATGGGTTTCGTCAAATAGTAGTCTACACTATATTGAATGGCTGCCTGTGTATATTCAAAGTCGGTAAAACCGCTGAGAATAATGAATTTACCCGTAAAACCATTGTCTCGCGCCCGCTTTACTACTTCAGTGCCGAGGATTTTGGGCATACGAATATCTAACAATACTAAATCCGGATTATTTTTTAAAATAAAATCCAAGGCATCTGTCCCATTAGATGCCTCACCAATGATATCAAACCCCAAATCGTTCCAATCCAGAAGGCAGCGTAACCCCTGACGGATAATCAATTCATCATCTACAATTAATACAGTATACATGACATCTCCCTCTTAATTAGGCTGGTTCTAAACAGCGATTCTTTTACATATTATGGATACAAAATAATGTCATAAAGTATGTTAAAAAATCCCTAATAAGCATTTTTAACCCTACAATTCATTATAACGAATTTTTTGGAAATTAGCAAATTCAACACTGCAAGAAAAGGGATTTTCCGGTGGCATGCTATTAAGCGGAATGGGAGACGGCTATGGTTCTGCAATACATATCTAATTTGACGATACCCTTGCTTTTATTTTATGTATTAGGTTACGGTCTGTTCTGTAAGGTTGATATTTTTGATGCGTTTGTCGAGGGAGCGAAGGACGGATTTAAAGTGGTTGCAGGCGTTTTGCCTACATTGATAGGTTTGATGATTGCTATAGGACTTTTGCGGGCATCCGGTCTCATGGAGTGGATTGCCTCATTAGTGGCACCCTGGACGGAACTGGTAGACTTACCGTCAGATTTATTGCCGTTGTCTTTGATTAAAATGATATCTTCTTCTGCGGCAACCGGACTGCTGCTGGATATCTATAAGGAGTTTGGCACGGATTCCAGAGAAGGATATATGGCGTCATTATTTATGTGCTGTTCGGAAACTATATTTTATACTATTTCTGTGTATTTTATGGCGACAGGAGATAAGGAGCATAAACCGGTGACGGGAATGCGTTGGACATTGGTAGGTGCGTTGCTGGCGACAGTGGCGGGAATGGCGGCAAGTATCTGGTTGACGAATCAGATGCTTAGTTAGAGGATGCCCCGTCCTATTGCCTATTGTAATAGCGTATGTTACTATTATGGCATTACGGATTTGGGTGTTAAAAGGTCCTAATGTGATTATCACAGGAATAAAATACAGGAGGACAAGCTATTGGAGTGTGAAACTTGTGCAAATTACATTTATGATGAAGAAATGGAAGAATATTTGTGTGATGTCAACGTGGATGAGGATGATCTCATACGTTTCCTTAGCAACAAAAGGGAAAGCTGTCCGTATTACTGCAATGGTGATGAGTATAGCGTTGTCCGAAAGCAAATGTAGATATCTGGATGGACCAGACGTTCTGCAGACAGATGTGAGAAACTGCGACCGGACAGATTGTTTTACAGCAAGAACATGCCGGAAAGGAAGAAATAATGATGGAAAAAATAATCTTAGAAACCGTTCCCGTAAACCCTGATGCAACAGATGAGGCAGGAGAATTGTTGCATTATTTGGCAGAGTGCAGTGGGACATGCATTCTTACCGGGCAGCATACACAGACGAATCCCATGGAAGAACGTGCCTATATTAAAGAGGTTACAGGATGCTACCCTAAAGTAGTGGGATTTGAAATGCTTTCCTACTCGGGGAATATCAATTGGGAGGATGCGTCTGAGGCGTGTCTGACAGAGGTGAAGGAGAATCAGAATACGATGGAGACTGCGTTAAAGCTGGCAAAGACTCAGGACATTATCGTGACAATCTGCTTTCATTGGTTTTCTCCCATAGGTGGCAGGGACAAGGCGTTTTATACAGAGCATACCGACATTGATGCAGAACGTGTGCTGATTTCCGGGACACCGGAGGAAAAAGCGTTTTACCGGGATTTAGAAAGTATCGGAAAGGAACTTCGTGTATTTCAGGATGCGCATATTCCGGTGCTTTGGAGACCCTTTCATGAAGTAGAAGGAACATGGTTCTGGTGGGGAGCAAAAGGTGGCAGAGTGGCAGCGGAGCTATATCGCAAAATGTATCGCTATTTTGTGGACGAGCTAAAGCTGAACCATCTGTTGTGGGTGTGGAGTTCGCCTACCAAGGAAGCCTTTCCGGGTGATGAGTTTGTGGATGTCATAGGATGGGATATCTATCTGCCGGAAAAGGAAGCGACAGATTATAAAAAGCAGTATGAGGAGTTGACAGCCAATACCACAAAGCATAAGGTGGCTGCATTGACGGAAGTGGGATATAATCCGGACGTGGCAATGTTGTCGGAGAGCCATGTGCCATGGGCGTATTATATGACATGGTCGAAGGAGTTTATCCTGGAGGAAAACTATAATACCAAGGAAGAACTGCGTGGTTTGTACGACAATCCGTATTCCGTAAAATTGTAAAAGTGACTTTTTGAGGGAAATATAGTATAATGATTGTTTAGGGAAAGCGTCTAAGGAGGTTGTTCCCGGACGAAGCATACCGCTACACGAGGGAGGAAACCGATGAGAGAGCAAATCGAGCGTTTGAAAAAAGAAAAGGACGTTGTGATACTGGCACATTATTATGTAGATGGTGAAGTGCAGGAAATCGCTGACATAGTGGGAGATTCTTACTTTTTGGCGAAGAAAGCGACAGAGGTTAACCAACAGAATATTTTATTCTGCGGGGTATCTTTCATGGGAGAAAGTGCAAAGATTCTGAATCCCGATAAGCGTGTCATCATGGCGGATGAGTTTGCGGATTGTCCTATGGCGCACATGGTAGAGATAGAGCGGATTGAGGAAGTGCGAAAAGAGTATCCGGACGTAGCAGTGGTGTGTTACGTCAACTCTACCGCAGAGATAAAAGCATATTCGGATGTGTGTGTGACTTCCTCCAATGCGCTGGGAATCGTGAAAGCATTGCCAAACAAGCATATTTTCTTCGTGCCGGACAACAATCTGGGGCGTTATATCGCGGGACTTTTGCCGGAAAAAAACTTTATATTCAATGACGGTTTTTGTCATGTACATACAAGCATCCATAAGGAAAATGTGGAGGCAGCGAAAAAATTACATCCGGATGCTCCGGTGCTCACCCATCCGGAATGCACGGAAGACGTATTGGAGATTTCGGATTTCATTGGAAGCACATCGGAAATACTGGATTATGCCACGAACTCCGATGCAAAAGAATTCATTATCTGCACGGAGATGGGAATCTTTTTTGAATTGGAACAGAAAAATCCGGACAAGAAGTTTTACTCCGTGGGACATCGTCAGTTTTGTCCGAATATGAAAAAAATCACTATGGAGAAAGTAGTGCAGGCTTTGGAAACGTTGGAGCCGGAAGTGATACTTTCCGAGGAACTGCGTGAGAAAGCGAATGTGCCGTTGGCAAAAATGCTGACAATAGCAAAGCAGGCAGAAGCAGCGAAATAAAAGGAAAAGAGATTGCATGGATAAAGGAAAGACCGTTGTGGTTGGGATGTCCGGGGGAGTGGATTCCTCCGTGGCGGCATATTTATTAAAAGAACAGGGATATCATGTGATTGGCGTTACGATGCAAATCTGGCAGGATGAGGACGCCTGTACTGTGGAGCATGAGGGCGGATGTTGCGGGCTCAGTGCCGTGGACGATGCCAGACGGGTGGCAGATGTACTGGATATTCCCTACTATGTCATGAATTTTAAACAGGAATTTCAGGCGAACGTTATCGACTATTTTATCAGGGAGTACAGGCAGGGACGCACACCGAATCCCTGTATTGCCTGTAACCGCTATGTGAAATGGGAATCCCTGCTGCACAGAAGCATGGAGATTGGAGCAGATTATATTGCCACGGGACATTATGCCCGTATACGTCAGTTGGAGAACGGTCGTTTTGCCATTGCCAATTCTGTCACCGCCAAAAAGGACCAGACCTATGCGCTGTATAATTTGACCCAGGAGCAGTTAAAGCGGACGCTGATGCCTGTTGGGAATTATGATAAGGAAAAAATACGTCAGATAGCCGAGGATGCAGGACTCCCAGTAGCGCATAAACCTGACAGCATGGAAATTTGTTTTGTGCCTGACGGAGATTACGCATCCTTTATAGAAACCAGTACGGGAGAGCCGTCCAAACCCGGCAATTTTGTGGATGTGCGGGGAAATGTTTTGGGACAGCATAAAGGTATCATCCACTATACGGTGGGACAGCGGAAAGGATTGGGACTGGCACTGGGCTATCCGGCTTTTGTGGTACAGATTCGTCCGGACACCAATGAAGTGGTGGTGGGCACTATGGAAGAAAATTTATCCCACAGCGTATTTGTTCAGGGGATGAATTTCATGGGAGAATCGGAGTTCAATGAACACACGGACTATATCGGCAAAATACGGTATAACCATGGGGGTGCCTCGTGTCGTATTTATCGTCGGGGAGATGACTGCTACGAGTGCATATTTCCTGAGGCGCAGCGGGGCGTGACACCGGGACAGGCATTAGTTTTGTATCGGGACGGATTTGTGGCAGGTGGAGGTACTATTTGTAATGCTATAGATAGTACGGGAGAATCATGACATTATATGCGGACGATTATAGAAAGAAAAGAGGTTGAGCATGAGTACGAGACATCTGATAGAACGGTTGGAGCAGAGTGGAGTGCTCTCCAAAGAGGAATTTGTGGAGTTAATCAGCACTTCTGCAGATGAGGATAAAGAGTATGCCAAGCAGCGGGCACGTGATATTGGGGATGCATATTTCGGAAAGAAAATTTATGTGAGGGGACTCATTGAATTTACCAATTACTGTAAGAATGATTGTTTATACTGCGGTATACGGAGGAGCAACGGCAATGCAGAGCGATATCGCCTGACAGAGGAAGAAATACTGTCCTGCTGTGAAGAAGGCGAGCAGTTAGGCTTTCGCACTTTTGTACTGCAGGGGGGTGAGGATGCGTACTATACTGACGAGCGCATGGTAGAGCTGATACACAAAATCAAGGAGAGACATCCGGATTGTGCCCTTACTCTTTCTATCGGAGAGCGTGAACGGGAAAGTTATGAAAAATTTTTCCGTGCGGGTGCAGACAGATATCTGTTACGTCATGAAACGGCATCCGATTCCCACTACCGGCAACTGCACCCGTCAGAAATGTCATTAGCACACCGCAAAAATTGTCTGCGTCAATTAAAAGAGATTGGCTTTCAGACCGGATGTGGATTCATGGTAGGAAGTCCCGGACAGACAGCGGAAACTCTGGCGGAAGATTTTCTGTTTATCCATGAGTTACAGCCGGAAATGGTTGGCATCGGACCGTTCATTCCCCATCAGGATACACAGTTTGCAAATGAAGCACAGGGGGCATTAGAGCAGACCCTCTTTCTCTTAAGTCTGCTTCGCATCATGCAAAAGGATTTGTTGCTGCCGGCAACCACAGCGTTAGCTACCATCCATCCCACAGGTCGTGAGCAGGGGATTTTGGCAGGGGCAAACGTGTTGATGCCCAATTTATCCCCGGTCAATGTAAGGGATAAGTATTCTTTATATGACGGAAAAGTTTGCACCGGAGACGAGGCGGCAGAATGTCGTAACTGTCTGCAGAGACGTGTGGAAGGTATCGGATATGAAATTGTGGTGGAGCGGGGTGACCATCCCAGCAGGCACTAATCTGAGCCCTGCTTAGGAACTATACGTTTTGATTTGCGTAATATGTTGCGTATGTTGGTGATAAAGATAAACCTGAAAAAAAATTAATAGTAGATAGGAGTATTTGGAAAATGAAGAATTGGGAATAGAAATATACATATTTTCCTAGCTTGTTAGGGAATAGTTTGAAAAAGGAATTGGTAATATAAAAATTTTAGGATGGAGGTTTATATGCATAAGTCAATTCATGGTAAGAATAAAAAGATATTGCATTTTTTAATCTGTGTTTTTCTGTTTATTTTTTTAACAGGATGTGGTGGAATAGGCATTATCGAGGAAAAAAAAGAAGATGCAGCAGTTACTGATAGCGGTACCAATATGGATCCTATTGATATAGAAAGCGTGAACTTGAAAAATGCAGTGAAGAAGACTGCCATGATAAATAAAAATACAACGAAATCTGTTTTGATTAAAGAAGATAGCACAGTTACACAAATGAATAATAATCTTCTTAATGGAAATTTTATCATACCATATCAGAATGGTTATTTTTATAGTGTTGATTCTGGCCAAAAGGACGGTCCAGACGATATATTAGTTTATGAAGATGCCAAAGGGAATGTTACTCAACCAAAGGAATTGTCAGGTATTTTATTTGTCCGTGATGATGATATTTATTATTGTACTTTGGACGGATTGAAAAGACAGAGAAATGGGGATGTGGAAAATATTATTACTTTTCAGGATTCTGTCAGTTGGGAATCTTATTCTGTTTCCGAGGATTATATATATTATTCTGTAGTAGATGAGGAGCAGGAGAAAACTTATATTGGCAGAGTGGATTATGATGGAAAACATAAACAAATATTATGCGAATTGGATATATGGGTCGAGCAAATATATTTATACAGAGACAAAGTCTGGTTTCAATATTGCAAATTTAGTGATATAGACAAAAGGGGGTTAGGACAATTGGATACTGATGATTTTGTTCTGGAAATATATGATAATATTCGGCTAGGCTCAACATCAACATTTGCGGCCAATGATGGATATATTTATTTTATTTCATCTGGTTTGAAACGATTGAATGTTAATGATAATCTTGTGGAAACAATATATGAAAAAAATGTTGAAGGAGTTAATTTTTTTGAAGATTCCATTTTGTTTTATAGTGATAAAAATTTATATAAAATAAATAGTAAGGGATTGAAAAAGTTAAAAAAACTGAGAGGTAAAACGGCTGGATATAGTGGAATACTAGTAGATAATAAAAAAGTATATATCGGAACATATGCAGGCAGTTTCTATACAGGGTTTTATGAGATGGATGAAACAGGAAAAACAGTAAAGTACTGGGATAGTGAAGAAACAAATAAAAAATTAGAAAAAGGACTACAGAAATAATGATGGCTATTCTCTGGAAGATTTGCAGGAAGCGGAGAGATTATCTGTCAAAACTGGTAGAAAGGCGATGGAGTTAGCGAAAGCGATAACGTATAATTAGTTTCGCAAATTCAATTTCATAAAAATATAATATCTGCATTCTCATTTTTTAGTGACAATAAACAGGGGGGGATGCTATAATGATGTTGTTTGCAAGCTGGAAGATATCATTGAGAGGGGTAAACATATGAGGAAAAGGAAATTACGAATTTTTACAGGGTAACATACGATGGAGAAGAAGAACAGTTATGGATTTGTATATTTTAATTCTTCCGGTTTTAAAAGGTTAAACATCCAGAATGACTTTGTGGAGACGGTTTATCCCCATGATATGGACTATGTAAATTTCGCTGGTGACAGTATTCTATTTGCCAGAGGGAAAAAGTATATATGGCGGAGAGTGGGGAGACGAACTAAAGAAAAATACTAAATAGATAATTGCTAGGGGGTGCCAGTGGGTATGGGAATGTTTTGGTATAGTTTATTTGTGCTAATTATTCTTGGAATTTTGCTGTTCTATTTTCGGCGTAAGAATAAAAAAGTATTTAAGCTCCTGGGTATAGTGTCGGTGATAGATATTGTCGCAATGGGTATCATGTTCGGTTTGCTTATCATTGTTCCGATGTTTGACGACGGTAGATATGCTATCGATGCTGTAACTATGCGAGAAGATGAAAATATAGAAGTGAATATACGTCAGGTAAGTAGTGAACAAATTGAAATCACTTTAACGAGCCATGAGTCGACAACTTTTTTCTATACAGATTATTTTTTC
The DNA here is from genome assembly GCA_022510685.1 of Lachnospiraceae bacterium. Classification (GTDB taxonomy): domain Bacteria; phylum Bacillota; class Clostridia; order Lachnospirales; family Lachnospiraceae; genus Butyribacter. Next base: position 26,088 of record JAFLTA010000002.1, read on the forward strand.
ATAAAAAGATATAAAAAAGACAAGTGGAAATATATGCCTTTTCGCAGAGATGTAACATTTCCAAAGACTGTTCGTGAATTAGAAGGGCAGCAATCGACAACACGAGTAATCCGTTGGGAGGATTACTTTGGGAAAAAGTTGAAAAATGGCAAATATAAGCTATATTGGATTGACGAATTAGAATTTGAAATATTGTAATCTGAAGAGGGAGGGATATCGGATATGTTTGAAAAATTTTTATATGTTTGTTAGTATGTGCTTTGTTGACGGCGTGTGGTGATTCTGCCAAAGAAAAAAATAATACAGAGAAGAAAGCAGTTTCCGCAGAGATGGCTAATGTTAATACAGATGGAAAAGAGGATTCTGATGGTGTGGAAGATAGGGCAGATGAACCAAATGATAGGAGAAATCTATCGTGATGCCAGTATGAGGATTATTCTGCGCAGTTCTATTGACGAAGGCGCTCCCGCATATGAATTCCGTAAAATAGATTATTCAAAAGTGACTGTTGAATAAAGGAGGATGAAGTGTGAAAGGTAAGAAAGTGTTAGGTGTTGCCATTGCATTTTTTGTGTTTGTGGCATTTGTCTTGATTGCCGGAAATACATACGTTACTGCTTCGGGCATCTGGCTGGGATACGGATGGCATCCCATAAATTCTTCAGAGGGGAATGATGCCTCCATAAAAACGGGCAAGGCAAGTGTAGGGCAGATGAATGACATTGTAGAAATGATTCATGGCGATGGAAGTATTTCAAATCGTATGTCCGGTGACGGGTACGAAACCATCAGGAAAATAAATAGGGTAGCAAAAATAAAGGAATTTCGGGAAATTTATTATAATGGAAATAATAGCTCCTACTGTGTGTATGAAAACGATAAGGGTGGTAAGTTTGTGGTGACTTTTTACCGTCTTTCTGCTCAGAATAAAAAGGAAATAAATGATAACTGTATTCCGGATGGTGCATTCTATTTGGAAAAGAAATTAAGATTTGAGGATTTTAAGGAAATAAATGTAGGTTCCGCTAAGCAGGATATTATGAAAATCGACCCTGCTACAGATGTGAATATGAAGTATAATATTGAAGGTGAGCTATTGGAAACTACCGAGACAGAATCCATCCACATCACGAAGGAAGGCTATGTGTATATAAATTATGATGAGAATGGCATCGTCACGGAAATTACCGAAAATGAAAGTGATATGATACAGAAGGTGATGGCTGCGGAATTTTAATGGAAGCCAACATAAGATAAATGCGAAAGTTTGTAACAGTAATGTTACAAACTTTCTTTTTTGGAAGGCTTATGCTATGATTTACATATATTATTCGGGAGGTAGTGTGATGGAAAAAGCAAAAGTTTATTTTACAAAGACAATTACACCAGAGAAGGTAGTGGAGATGTTCAAGGTGATGGATGTGGATTTGCCAGGGAAGGTTGCTGTAAAGGTGCATTCCGGTGAGGCGGGAAATCAAAATTATCTCCGTCCGGAGTTTATGAAACCTATGGTGGAGCATGTGAACGGTACGATTGTCGAGTGCAATACGGCTTATGGCGGGGAGCGCAATTCTACCGAAAAACATCGGAAGCTGATTGTCGCCCACGGCTGGACCAAACATTTTGATGTGGACTTGCTGGATGCGGAAGGACCTGATTTGGAGTTGAGCATTCCAAATGGTAAAGTGCTCAAAAAGAATATGGTAGGTAAAAATATTGTCAACTATGATTCCATGCTGATACTGTCTCATTTTAAAGGACATCCCGCCGGCGGCTATGGTGGTGCGCTGAAGCAGTTGTCAATCGGGTGTGCTTCCACAGTAGGAAAGTGCCTGATTCATTCGGGAGGTACGGTTACCGACCAGAATATTGTATGGAATCATATGGCGGAGCAGGATATATTTTGTGAGTCGATGGCGGATGCGGCAGAGAGTGTGGCAGAGTATTTCAAAGGAAAAATTGCCTATGTGAATATGATGTGCAATCTGTCTGTTGACTGTGATTGCTGTGCTGTAGCGGAGGATCCATGCATGGCAGATATCGGTATTCTCTCTTCTTTGGACCCGGTGGCACTGGATCAAGCATGTATTGATTTGATTTATCAGTCAAAAGACCCCGGAAGAGAACACTTTTTGCAGCGTGTGGAGTCTCTTCACGGGACACATACCATTGATGCAGCCGCCGATTTGGGTTTTGGTACCAAAGAGTATGAACTTATTTGTGTTGATTGAGAGTGCAGAATGCCTGCATTCCAGATGTTTCCATCAGGCAAAGAGCCTGGCTGTGCAGCTTCCGCATAGCCAGGCTCTTTGCCTTTTTGCTGCGCAGGAATATCATGCCAAATAGCATACACACGATTGGCTGGATAAAGAAAAACAGGCTCATTAAAGCAAACAGAAAGTTAATGTATATGAGTTTTATTTAACCGGTTTACAAGCGGAGCAACAAGGCATACCCTATCAAACTAGTAGGAATATATAAAAATAACTGTTGACAATTAAAAATGATGTGCTATAATTTCTACAAAGACATATATCCTACTAAACAACTATGAATACAGTGAAATGGTAGGAGTTCATATTTTAACTGGAAAGGGGAAAGAAACAATGGCAAAGATTTATGAAAGTGTGACAGATTTGATTGGAGGAACACCGATTTTAAATGTGAAGAAATTTGCGGAGGAAGTGGGAGCCGGTGCAACGCTTCTGGCAAAGCTGGAGTATTTTAATCCGGCAGGGAGTGTTAAAGACCGTATTGCATATGCAATGATTAATGAGGCAGAGAAGTCCGGAAAATTGAAAGAGGATTCTGTTATCATTGAGCCTACGAGCGGAAACACAGGTATCGGTCTGGCATCCATTGCTGCAGCAAAAGGATATCGGATTATCCTTACCATGCCGGAAACCATGAGCGTGGAGCGACGCAATTTGTTAAAGGCATACGGAGCAGAACTGGTATTGACGGAAGGTGCCAAGGGTATGAAAGGTGCAATCGCGAAAGCGGAAGAACTGGCAAAGGAGATTTCAGGGTCCTTTATTCCCAGCCAGTTTGAGAATCCGGCAAATCCGAAGACACACCGTGAGACAACCGGTCCCGAGATTTGGAATGACACGGATGGAAAGGTGGATATTTTTGTGGCAGGTGTTGGTACCGGCGGTACCGTGACCGGTGTGGGTGAATATCTGAAGGAGAAGAATCCGGATGTCAAGGTAGTGGCTGTAGAGCCGGCAACATCTCCGGTATTGTCCAAAGGTACGGCAGGACCTCACAAAATACAGGGTATCGGAGCGGGATTTGTCCCGGACACATTGAACACTAAAATTTATGATGAAATCATTCCGGTAGAGAATGAGGATGCGTTTGCAACCGGTAGAGCATTTGCAAAGGCAGAGGGTGTATTGGTTGGTATTTCTTCCGGTGCAGCACTTTACGCAGCAAGTGAGTTGGCAAAGAGACCGGAGAATGCCGGTAAAAATATCGTTGTATTGTTGCCGGATACCGGAGACCGCTATCTGTCTACAGCACTGTTCAGTGACTAGTAGTTATAGAAATTGTTACAAAATGATTGCTTTATGTATAGTAGAATATAAAAAAGAAGGGTTTCTTTTCCATGGTGAAGGGAAACTCTTTTTTACTTTAAGCGAAACTCTTTCTTGCATTGACGATAATTTGTTAAAAAATTTTTAACAAGTCCTTTATATTAACAAAATGTAAAATCACAATATATTGTATCATATATAGATATATAAATACTAATACTCGTGTTGGATGGAGATTGTGGCATATGTTAGCGTATCATCCCTCCGGAAGTATGCCGGTAGGATGTAATATAATAAAGAAAAAATGTCGATAAATATTTAAAATAATAGGATTATGCCTTGCGTTTCTAAGGTGTTTGTGATAATATATAATATACTAATGTATATATTTGTTCACAAAATGTACACACCATTTACAAAATGTACATATATTAAAAAAGTATTACATACTAGTGAACGTGGTGATAGTTAAGCCCTGTAGAGGCTTATATGTTTTCGGATATCTGTTATGGGATAGTGTTCTTTTCCCCGAAAGCATCATATAATAATGTATATATGATGAACAGATAGCGACATACAGGCTTTCTGCAGTTATAATAGATATCATATATTATATACAAAACTATTTATTTTATACACTTATACATGAACTTCGAAAAACGAAGTAAAGGGGGAGATTGTTATGAAAGGAAGAAAAAGACAAACAATCCGATGTTACATTGCCGGAATTTTAGTAGGAGCACTGGTGATAGGAATGACCGTTTGCCTGCAGGGACAGGTTAAGGCTGGTTACGATACCGGTGATTGGGTATACACCTATCCGTCAACGGACCCCCTGTATGCAGCGACACATTTCCATATGTTTGCACAGGATAGCATTATTAATTCAACTCATGCGCATGGAAATGTTGCCACTAAGAGTTTGGATTCCGGTGTAGACTTTGGAACAAGAACAAGTTATTATCCGTCAGGGAAATCTACGGAAATATCTTATGCCAGAGATTTGGTCAATCTCAATGCAAATGCAGTGGCAGGCACTTTTGTTCTGGGAAGTGATTGGAAAATCACATCTGATAAAAATGCCGGTCAGACAACGATTACAAATGGCAAAAAGAGCTTTACTTTGAATGCGATCAAGTATGATAATATCCTTATTGAAAAAGAGGGTAAATATGTAATAGATATTGATACAGAGTTTTCGAAGTTAAAGAGTATATCTTCTTATTGGGCGAGACAAAGTTCTTCAAGCACTGTAAATGTAGACATAGCCGGTGATCAGAATGCCCGTGTTATTGATTTTGCTAATACCAAGATGACCTCCGGTGTCGTTACTAAATCAATCAGTTATGCAGACTGGACGAAGTATGGTAACTCTATTACCTTGAAGAATTTGGATACGGATACTTCACATACAGGTATCGTTGTATTGAACATTGACTTGAAGGGGGTATCCACCGCCAACATGACAGTCAATGATATGAATCTTTCTCCAAAGAGTCCGGGTATGGCGAACGCGACTACGAAGACGGAGACAAGTGGTGGAGAGGTTGGTTCAGATCAGTATGGTACGGTTCGCGTAGTATATAACTTATATGACAGTAGCAAGTCAGACTATGTCTTTGCAGGTAAAATCAGTTGGGATCACAGAGTTTTCGGTTCCATTTTGGCTCCTGGTGCAACTATAACATTCGGAGCTGTTAATGGTACGATAGTTGGTAAGAAACTGATACATTCCGGTGGTGAGTCCCATCGTCGTGATTTGATTGGCGAGAGTGGCAGCGGTATCACAGAAGCTAACCCGACACCGACACCAACGAAGAAACCAACGGCAACACCGACGAAGGCACCGACGGCAACACCGACGAAGGCGCCAACGGCAACACCGACGAAGGCACCGACAGCAACACCGACGAAGGCGCCAACAGCAACACCGACGAAGGCACCGACAGCATCGCCGACGAAGGCACCGACAGCAACGCCGACGAAGACACCTGCAGCAACGCCGACGAAAGCACCGGCAGCAAC
>JAFLTA010000002.1:31751-82018 GCA_022510685.1 Lachnospiraceae bacterium
CGACGAAGACACCTGCAGCAACGCCGACGAAAGCACCGGCAGCAACGCCGACGAAAGCACCGGCAGCAACGCCGACGAAAGCACCGACGACATCAATAGAGCCGACAACACCGACAAAAGCACCGGTGACAACGACGGAGTCGACAAAAGAGCCGACAACAACAAAAAAACCAACGGTTTCAGCAACTAAGAAGCCGACAGCAACGAAAGCGCCTTCTAAAACAGTGGCAACCACTGCTCCGAAGAAGACCAGTAAACCATCAGCGACAGCCACTCCGAAACCTAAGAAAAGAGGTAATTTGGATGTGACCATTTATGATGAGAATACCGGAAAGCGCATTCCGGATGCTGATGTTAGTATTGTAGATGCTGATGGAAATGTTGTGAAAAACGCCAAGACAGATTCTAACGGAAATCTTTACGCTAAGAATTTGAAACCTGGCCGATATAAGGTAGTTGTAAAGAGTGTACCGGATGGCTATAAGGCTCCGGACAAGAGAAAAACCAGAGTTTCTGCGGGCAGAACGACCAAGGAAATATTAAAAGTGAAAAAGAGATATGGTACGCGGAAAGTTTCTTCGCGAACAATTACGGGCAGTGCAAAGATATCGACACCACAGACCGGAGATTCTGTACCATATACACCGTTTGTCGTTGCTATGATTATATCAGCAATAGGTTTTGCGGGATTGCTCTATGAAGATAGGCATTTAAGATAATAACAACTGAATTTATATAAAAGAGAGATGTCAGACAAAGTCTGGCATCTCTTTTTGCTTTACATTATTGTTCTTGACAAATACCCCTCCGGGGTATATTATATGTTTGATGGAATACCCCTATGGGGTATATGTTGGCGCGGATATATATTATGTGTATATGGATACTATTTGTATGAATATACATCAAAGGAGGAGGCGTAGATGGCAAAGGGACAGGAGAATACGGCACAAAATGAAGAACCTATGGGAGCGCAGGAGTCTTGTGCATGCCATAAAATAAAAGAACGGGATGAACGGGAATATCAGGATTTAATACACCGATTGAACCGCATTGAGGGGCAAATACGAGGTATCAAGGGAATGGTGGAACGTAGTGTTTATTGTACGGACATACTGACACAGGTAGCTGCAGCAAATGCGGCTTTGAATAGTTTCAGCAAGGTACTTTTGGAAAATCACATAAAAACATGTGTTATGAGGGATATTAAAGAAGGTAAGGAAGAAACGGTACAGGAACTGGTATCTGTACTGCAGAAATTGTTGAAATAATGTGGTTATAGATTTGCAGTCATTATATTTCGTAATATAAAGAAAATATCTATGTCGCTGGCTGAAAATGCCGGAATGGAGGTCGAGATGGAACAATATATTGTGACAGGAATGACTTGTGCGGCTTGTAGTGCAAGAGTGGAAAAGGCGGTAAATGCGATATCCGGTGTGACTGCCTGCTCGGTCAGTCTGCTTACAAATTCCATGGGGGTAGAGGGAACGGCATCGCCGGCAGAGATTATCAGGGCGGTGGAAAATGCAGGATATGGGGCAAAACAAAAAAATATGGCAGAGGATACAGATGCGGCATCAGGAAGCCGTGAGCTGGAGGAGTTGAAAGATCGTGTGACACCAATGTTGCGACAAAGGCTGATTTGGTCGGTATTTTTTTTGCTGCTTCTCATGTATTTATCCATGGGGCATATGATGTGGAACTGGCCGCTGCCGCAGTGGCTGGCACATAATCATGTGGCGATGGGGCTATTGCAATTGCTGCTCACGGGTATTATTATGGTTATCAATCAGCATTTTTTCATCAGCGGGTTCAAAAGCTTATGGCACCGGGCACCTAACATGGATGCCCTGGTGGCATTGGGTGCATCGGCAGCATTTGTGTATAGTACGTATGCGTTATTTGCTATGACTGATGCGGTGCTTAAGGGAGAAGATGCACTCGTCATGAAATACATGCATGAGTTTTACTTTGAGTCGGCGGCAATGATTCTGACATTGATTACAGTTGGAAAAATGTTGGAGGCACATTCCAAGGGAAAGACCACGGATGCGCTGAAAACTTTATTGCAGTTGGCACCGGCGACGGCAGTGGTCATTCGTGATGGAGAAGAACAGACGATAGAAGTGTCCGGGGTTAGACCGGGAGATGTGTTTGTGCTGCGGCCGGGGGAAACTGTACCGGTAGATGGTGTTGTGCTGGAGGGAAGCAGTGCACTGAACGAATCTGCGCTGACAGGAGAGAGTATTCCTGTGGACAAGACAGAGGGAGACATGGTCTCTGCCGCTACGATAAACCAATCGGGATTTCTCAAGTGTGAGGCGACCCGTGTGGGGGAGGATACGACCCTGTCACAGATAATAAAGATGGTCAGCGATGCAGCTGCTACGAAAGCGCCTATTGCGAAGGTTGCTGATACCGTGTCCGGTTTTTTTGTTCCGGCGGTGATTCTCATTGCCATAGTGACGCTGGCTGTTTGGCTGCTTGTCGGAGAAACGATTGGATTTGCTCTCGGCAGAGCCATTTCCGTACTGGTCATCAGTTGCCCATGTGCGCTGGGATTAGCCACACCGGTAGCTATTATGGTTGGGAATGGAGTAGGTGCAAGACACGGTATTTTATTCAAGACAGCTGTTTCTCTGGAAGAAACAGGCAAGATGGCTGTGGTGGCATTGGACAAAACAGGTACCATCACTAAAGGCGAGCCTCAGGTGACGGATGTTATAACCGGAGAAGGGATTACAGAGGAAGAATTGTTGCAAACGGCATATTCGCTGGAGAAGAAAAGTGAGCATCCGCTGGCAAAGGCGGTTCTCGCTTATGGACAGGACAGACAAATCTCCTCGGAAGAAATGGAAAGTTTCAAGGCGTTGCCCGGCAACGGATTGGAGGGAGTATTACACAGCGAGAGAGTGTTAGGAGGAAACCGCACATTTGTTGAAAAATCCTGCTCCCTGTCATCCGATTTGTTGCGAGAGGCAGAAAAGCTCGCCGTTGCAGGAAAAACACCGTTGTTTTTTGCAAAGGAAGACCGTGTTTTGGGGATTATCGCTGTGGCAGATGTCATTAAAGAGGACAGTCCGCAGGCGATTACAGAACTGAAAAATATGGGTATCCGGGTTGTGTTGCTCACAGGAGATAATGAGCAGACGGCAAATGCCATAGGCGCGCAGGCAGGTGCCCACGAAGTGATTGCCGGGGTGTTGCCGGACGGCAAAGAGGCAGTAATACGCAAATTGCAAAGCCAAGGAAAAGTAGCTATGGTGGGGGATGGCATTAATGATGCGCCGGCTCTGACCAGGGCAGATATGGGAATGGCCATCGGGGCAGGGACGGATGTGGCGATTGATGCCGCAGATGTTGTACTTATGCATAGCCGTCTGAAAGATGTACCGGCTGCGATTCGATTAAGCCGTGCCACCTTGCGCAATATTCATGAAAATTTATTCTGGGCGTTTTTCTACAACGTCATTGGAATTCCGTTAGCAGCGGGTGTATGGATTCCTCTTTTCGGATGGAAGCTAAATCCTATGTATGCAGCTGCCGCTATGAGTTTATCCAGTTTCTGTGTAGTGACAAATGCACTGCGATTGAATTTATGCCGCGTCTATGATGCGGGTAAAGATAAAAAGAAAGTACAAAAACAAAATCAAAAAAAGGAGAGAGTAACAATGACAAAGACAATGAAAATCGAGGGAATGATGTGTGGACACTGTGAAGCAGCGGTAAAAAAGGCGTTGGAAGCGTTGCCACAGGTTGCAGAGGCGGCAGTGAGCCATGAGGAAGGCACTGCAGTGCTGACATTAACAGAGGAAGTAGGAGATGACACACTGCGCAAAACTGTGGAGGAGAAAGATTATACGGTAGTTGAAATTGCATAAGATCAATGTATACTTAAAAACTCAAGATTGCATAACCACAGGATTCATACTATACTATTTAGTATAAATTTTGTGGTTATTCGTCTTTTTTGACGGTTTTAAAAATAATGGCAAAGCACAAAGGAAAGAGGTATATCTGTGAAACATTTTTTTGCTACTCATAAAAAAGGAATCAAGAGAAGTATGGTAATTTGCGGAGTATTGTTTGCAATCGGATTGGTAGGGGGGTTAGGGCTTAATGTTTATGTAAAGCACTTTGCATCCCCGTATATTTTCCGTACAGGAAATGAAAGCGACATTCCTGAAGCGGATTGTATCCTGGTGTTGGGAGCTGGAGTAAAACCGGATGGAACTCCAAGCCTTATGCTTACAGATCGCTTAAACCGGGCACTGGAATTATATGAGGCAGGGGTGGCAGATCGTTTTCTCATGACGGGTGACCATGGCAGGGAAAATTATAATGAAGTGCAGGCGATGAAAGATTATGTTATGGCGGCAGGTGTTCCGGAGGATAAGATATTCATGGATCATGCCGGTTTTTCCACATATGAATCCATGTACCGTGCGAGGGATGTGTTTGATGTGGAACATCCTGTAATCGTCACACAACCCTATCATTCTTATCGTGCCGTGTATGCTGCGAGAAAACTGGGACTGGATGCCTGCGCAGCACCGAACAAGAGGGACAAGTACACTAAGAGTTGGATATTCGGGCTGCGGGAGATTGCAGCCAGAGATAAAGAATTTGTAACGTTGATACTACAGCCGAAGCCAACCTATCTTGGGGACAAGATTCCGATTACAGGTAGCGGTCTGGCTACAAAAGATTGACACCTCACGTTATATCTATAAAGAAAGGACAAGTAGTATGCCCGCAATTTTACGAAATAAATTTTATTTATATATGACAGAATTTTTTGCCGGAATGTCCGTGATGGCGGTGGAATTAGGGGCTAGCAGATTGCTGGCTCCTTACTTTAGTTCTTCGCAGATTGTGTGGACGATTATTATCGGTACGATTATGATTGCCATGGCGCTGGGGAATATTTATGGTGGACGAAGTGCCGACAAAAATCCGGACCCGGCTAAGTTATATGGGAGGATATTGATAGCGGCTGTGTGGATTGCTGCCATTCCTGTTTTTGGAAAGTATATCATACTGGGGATTTCGGGACTTCTCATATTTGCTGTGAGCAGTCATTTTCTTGTCATTGCTGCCTTTGCTGCTTGTATGGTGATTTTTGTGTTTCCTCTCTTTCTGTTGGGGACCGTAACGCCATCTCTGGCGAAGTATTGTGTCAGCAGCTTAGAGGATAGTGGCAGTACAGTGGGAACATTGGGAGCTTACAATACGATAGGAAGTATCATCGGTACTTTTCTTCCCACATTTGTGACGATTCCAGCGGTGGGAACTTCCATCACTTTTTTGCTCTTTGCAGGAATTCTCCTGATTTTGGGGGTTGTTTATTTTATCAGTGCAAAATCAGGAACGAAGCGTATGATAGTTTCAGGTATTTGTTTCCTGTTATGCTGTCTGCTGGGATATTCAGACAAGTTTGCGTTTTGGGAGTCTGACTTGGTCTATGAAGGAGAGTCTATATATAATTACCTGCAGGTGAGAGAAGATGACGATGCCGTTTATCTTTCTACCAATGTATTGTTTGGCGTGCAGTCGGTGTACCAAAAAGAGGACACGTTGACGGGAATGTATTATGATTATGCCATGGCAGCACCACTCATGACCGGGAAAAAACCGTCGGACTGCAGCGTGTTGATTTTAGGGATGGGGACAGGCACTTACAGTACCCAGTGTGAAAAATATTATGGTGAGATGGATATCGAAGGGGTGGAGATTGACAAGGACATTACCGGACTCGCCAGAGATTATTTTAATCTGGCGGAAAAGACACCGGTGACCACATATGACGGCAGAGCGTATTTACAGGCAGTAGATAGACAGTACGATGTCATTATGGTGGATGCCTATCAGGATATTACCATTCCCTTTCAAATGTCTACGGTAGAGTTTTTCACCATGGTTCGTAATCATCTGAAGGAAAACGGCGTGATGGTGGTAAATATGAATATGCGCGGAAAAGAGGAGGGTAGTATCAATCAGTATCTGGCAGATACGATATCTTCCGTGTTTTCTGAAGTTTATACCGTTGATGTGGAATATAGCACCAATCGGGAGCTATTTGCCTCCCAAAATAAAGATATGATTGACAATATGCAGAGTGGCATTGGTAGTATGGGACTTTCTTTGGATTATTCCCTGCGGAGTATGTTGCAGGAAGTGTCCCGTAATGCGGACAGGTATGAGGGGACGAATTTTGTAATGACGGATGATAAGGCTCCTGTGGAACTGTTGGGAATGCGTGCGATTGATGAAATCATCAAGGAGGAAGTAGAGTATTATAAGGGCGTTTATGAGAGGGAGGGATTATCCGGACTGCTGAATATGCTGTAGCATAACTGTATCCATGTTGAGCATTTTTTTCGTAAACATGGAGAAAATAGATTGAATGATGATTCCATCCTATTTGTGTTGCTGGGGAAAGCAGTGGCACGCGGATTGATATGGACAAGGAAAATTATAAGGAGTAGGTTATCATGGAGTTTCTGCTGAAACAGGGGCGTGTTATGGCGATTACTAAGGAAAAAGCAGAAAAACGTTGGGTGGATGCCGCTTTCTGGGATGAAATCGAATACATGATGGAACAGGACAGGATGCATTTTTCCAGGGCGGAAGTTATGAGCGATGCCGTGATCGGTGAGGTTGTCTGGCATCCCGGAGATGGGCATGACAGCGAGCAGATAAGCATTGTGTTTTATCTGGATAAAGACGAGCTTGTGCTGGTTGGGGAGAAAAGTCCCAAAGACCACTGGGAAAAACAGATACAATCATTAATTGGCGGGGAAGATGATTTATCACCTACACGATTTTTTATCCGTCTGTTAGATGAACTTCTGAAGGATGATATCAAGCATTTGCAACGCATAGAGGCAACTTGTTTTCGGCTGGAAGAGGAGATAAATAAAGGGGGAGAAATTGACCCGGCAAGTCTGCTGGCGCGATACCGGAAACTACTATTGACGAAAAGCTTTCAGTATCAGCAGATGATGGACATGAGCGACACATTGGCAGAGAATGTAAATGATTTTTTTGAGGAAAAAGAGGCGCGATGTTTTCTGACTTTCAGCAAAAAAATTGAAAGGCTTCACGGGCGGACTCAGATGCTTAGAGAGTATATGATTCAAATCAGTGAGTTACAGCAACAGCGTTTGGACGAGGATCAAAACCGTACAATGCGCATTCTTACCATGGTGACCACCATATTTGCTCCGTTGACGCTCGTGGCAGGGTGGTACGGCATGAATTTTGTCTACATGCCGGAGCTGAAAAGTCCCTATGGATATGTGACAGTGATAGTAGCCTGTGGGGTTATCATCGTGGGCGAAATATATTATTTCAAGAAAAAAAGATTACTATAAAAAACTACCGGAGCAAGTGAGCTTTCCGGTAGTTTTTAAGTTTCGATTTGTTCTGTTGCAGATTTCACGGATTAGATGTGGCAAGTTTTGCTTTATGTTGCGGACTGTGCGATATTCATGGCATGTGCTGCCACACGCTCCAAATCCATTAAGAGCTCTACGTACATCATACCCTGTTGCGAGGTACACTTGCCTTTATTCATGCGGTTGATATGTTTTTCCTTCATTTCCTCTATCATGCGGTTTACATCCCTCTTTAATGCGTATACATGGGCATATTTATCCTGATCGGGGGTAATCATTTGCGCATAAGCTTCATCAAATATTTTATCAATGATATTTATCAGTTTGCGCAGCTCCTCCATAGCAGTCTTGCTGAAATGCTCTTTGCTCTTACGCATTCGCACGCTGAACTGTGCCATATTTTCTGCATGGTCACCGATGCGTTCCAAGTCATTGATAACATGGAATAAATTACCCACATGTTTTATTTGTTCCGGTGTGGTATCACCGAAGGAACTCATACGGACTAAGGCATCGGTAATTTCTTTGCTCAAAAAGTCAATGGTTTCTTCTGTTTTGGTAAACGGTTTAATATCGGATATTACATTTTTGAAATAGTTTTCCGTCGCAAGATGCAGATTGTCACGAACCAGATCCTGCATACGTTTTGTCTCTGCATCAATCTGACCAATCATGGCAGTAGCGGTAGTATGTGCTGTCTCGCTGATAAATTCCAGCTTCGCCATATCAGGTTCTTCATCGTCTCCCCGCACAATGCGCTTTGCCAGTCCTGCAATCTGATTGGCAAAAGGAAACAGTATAATTACGGATACCAGATTGAATATCGTGTTGGCGTTGGCGATTTGGCGGCTTGGGTCAGAAGATGTCATGGCAAGCCAGTCAAGAACCGGAAGGAAGCTGGTTACAATCACGAAAATAATCATACCTAACGTTTCGAAAATGGCAACGATGGCGGCTACACGTTTGGCATCTTTTTTACCGCTGATGGAAGCCAGGATCGGTGCGATACTTGCACCGATGTTCATACCGAGCATCACATAGAAAGCAGGTCGGAAAGCAATGACTCCGCTGAGTGCCATCATCTGCAAAACACCGACGGATGCGGATGCACTCTGAATGATGACGGTAAAGATTACGCCCACAATGACACCCAGTAGCGGGAAGGAAAGATTGGACATAATATCAATAAACCATTTTTCTTCTGCCAGAGGGCGCATGGCGGTACTCATGGTGGTTAATCCCACAAAGAGAATACCGAGACTCGCCACTACCTGACCGAAACTCTGTAATTTACTGGATTTGGCAAACATGAGAAATGCTACACCCACGAAAGCAATGACGGGAGCATATTTGGAAATGTAGTTGGTAGCAATCAACTGTCCGGTGATGGTAGTACCCAGTTTGGCACCCATGATAATGCCGACAGAACGCTCCAACTCCATCATGCCTGCATTGACAAAGCCGACGGTCATTACACACATGGCGTTGGAACTCTGAATCAGTGCCGTGAGACCGGCTCCCAAAAGCACCGCCATGATGCGTGTTTCCGTGAGCTTTTCCAAAATGGTTCTCATATAATCTCCGGCAAGTTTTTTCAGACCGTCGCTCATGAAGGTCATGCCAAACATGAACAGAGCAAGTCCACCTAATAAGGAAATAATATTATCACTTGTCATTTGTCGTCTCCTTTGACATCCGAATTTTACACAAAAAAGGTTCATATATAAAATACGTAAAAATCATCAGTACAATTATATAGGGTGGAGGACAGAAAAGCAATGATAAATGATGCAGTCTTAATGTTACCGGTTGATTTTATTCCGGTTTATGCCGATATTATCAAAGATAAAGGGTATTAGACGATTATATGTGATTCGATGATACACAGATTTATCATACTGCAAATCGGCGAAAAGGAGTTCACCGGAAGGCAGATTTAAGAGGAAAATTAACAAATGGGATGAGAGGAGCGGTGCATATGGGAAACGGAATTTCAATTTGTGCAGCGGGTACTGGGCAAGATTTTGTGACAGGAATCCGTGTGACTGTCAGCGGACATGATAAGCATTCGGATAAGCAGCCGAAAACAGAGACAAAGGCAATTTATATGGGTGGCACGGAGAATCAGGACACACTCAGTCAAAAGTATGAATTTGCCAGAAAACAGGCATTAAAGAAAATACTGAGCCAATTTGAACAGGATATGGAGATTGCCGAGGATATGAAAGACCAAGGCGATACTGTTATGAAGCTGGATTCACAGATAAAGGATGAGCGGGCACGCTTGGAGGAACTTAATGAGAGGAAGAAAGCTTTGCAGGAGCAGTATGGTGTTGCTTCGGATAGTCAGGAGCAGAAAGATTTGGAGTTGATGCAGAAAGCAGAGAATCATAAACGGTATCCTCTGGATGAACAGTATAATCTGAGCGAGGAGGAGGAAGAATATTTAGCAAATCTTTCAAAGACTCCGTATCAGGAAGAAATTCTGATGTTAGATGCATCTGCCAGAGAGCTGAAGAATAAAATTTCCAGTGATATGCGTGATATGGATGTGGAGGAGGCATCCATATGGGCGACAAAGAAAGCTCTTTTGAAAGTAAATCCGATGAAGAAGGCAAAGGATGAGGCAGACAAAATAATGGAGGTAGCCCGAAAAGAGTTAGTGGGTGCTCTGTGGGATCAGGGCAGGGATAAGGTCGATGAAGAAATGGAAGAAGAGAAAGAGCGTATTGATGAAGAAAAACTGGAAGCGTTGGAAGAAAAAATCCGTCTCAAGGAAATGGAAGAAGATGAAGCGAAAGAAGAAGCAAGTCGAACGTATATGGAAGATAGTGTCTTTTCTGCTTCGAAAAATATAGTTCTTCCTTCCGGGCAGACAATAGACAATTTGCAGCAGGATGTGAAGTCATTAATCCAGGATCAGACATTTTTAGATGTAGATTTAAAAGGATTGCGTGTGGATAAGAAGTTGTAATGGCTATGGATGGATTTCCATGTCCGGTCTGTTTCAGAGAGATTTTGCTACTCTGAGAATATAATAGAAAAAAGGAGATTTTTTATGTTTGTTTATTTGAGTTATATTCCGAGGACGTATTATTATATGGATCCCACATATATACTGGTAATCTTCGGAGCATTGATTTGTATGATTGCGTCCGCCAATGTAAACCGGACATTTAATAAATACAGTCGTTTCCACAGTAAACGAGGTGTCACGGGAGCACAGGTGGCGGAAATGATTTTACGGAATGCGGGAATTTCCGGTGTACAGATTGAGCATACCGGCGGTAATCTGACAGATCATTATGACCCCCGTGCCAATGTTGTCCGTTTATCCGACAGTGTATATAATGCGTCAAGCATTGCTGCAGTTGGCGTGGCAGCCCATGAATGCGGACACGTCATCCAGCATCATACAGGCTATGTGCCTATTCAGGTTCGCAGTGCGATAGTTCCGATTGTCAATTTTGGTTCTAAATTATCATGGCCTATCATTATCATCGGTTTGATCATCGGGCATACTCCCCTTATTTATGCGGGTATTATATTGTTTGCACTGGTATTATTGTTTCAGATTGTCACGCTGCCGGTAGAGTTTAATGCATCGGGACGGGCACTGGCTATATTACGGGAGAGTAATATGCTTTATGAGGATGAATTAAAGGGTGCGCGAAAAGTGCTGACGGCAGCAGGCATGACTTATGTGACGGCAACGATTTCGACTTTGCTGCAGTTGTTGCGCCTGATTCTGTTGTTTGCACGAAGAGACGACTAACTGTTAAAAATTTGCCAATTGATTAGAGGTGCAGGAGGCGGTAGCGTGATAACGACATCATGCCAGCCGGGGACTAAACAGCGTTCAAATTGGCACTTTTATACTATGAGGATGTATATGGAACTTTGGGACATTTATGATATAAATAAGAAGCCCACGGGGCGGACCATGAAGAGGGACGACTGGTGTTTGAAAGAAGGAGAGTATCATTTATCAGTACTTGGTGTATTACAGAGACCGGATGGAAAATACCTCATTACCCGGAGAGCACAGAGCAAGCCATGGGCGGCCGGCTGGTGGGAAGTGTCCGGTGGTGCTGTTGTGGCTGGGGAAACATCAGAGGACGCTATACGCAGAGAGATTAAAGAAGAAACGGGTCTGGATGTATCTAATGCAGAGGGCGGTTTCTTATTTACATATCGTCGGGAAAATATCAAAGAAGGGGACAATTATTTTGTGGACGTGTATAAGTTCCGGATGGATTTTTCCGAGGAGGATATCCGGCTGCAGGAGGGCGAGACGGATGGTTTTTTGATTACCGATGCGGCACAGATGGAAGAGTATGACAGGCAGGGGATTTTCCTGCATTACCAAAGTATTAAAGAGGCATTTGATTAGAATTCTGAATATATAATATTACTTGACAGGGATAAAGATATATGCTATTATCCTACTATCCAACTAGGAAATATAAGAAATAGAAAAGCTATTAAAAGCGGGGTAAGCCTGCTTTTTTGCTGTAATATGGGTGAAAAGAGGGTGCTTATGGCAGAGTGGCGAGAAGATTTTGCAAAGTTGGTTTCTTTTGATTCCGTTAGTTTTCGGGAGAGGCAGACGGCAGACTGGTTGAAAGAACGCTTAGAACAAATGGGATTTACCGTTTGGGAAGACCGCGCCGGAGAAAATTATGACGGTAATGCGGGAAACATATTCGGACGGCTTGACGGGGAACTTCCGGGAGCGCCGCTGCTTTTTTCCGCACACATGGATGTAGTGGAGCCTGGAAAGAAGAAAAAGACTGTTTTTGAGCCGAATGGAATGATTCGTTCGGCGGGAAATACTGTTCTCGGTGCAGATGATATTGCAGGCATTATAGAAATATTGTATGGTATATCATATGTGATAGAGCATCATATTCCCCATCGGGCTATTGAAGTTGTTTTTCCTATCGGGGAGGAAGTGTACATCAAGGGAAGTGACGTCATTGATTATTCCCGGTTGGAGGCAAAGGAAGCTTATGTGTTAGATATGTCGGGTGATGTTGGTGTTGCAGCCAGAAAGGCACCGTCCATTATTTCTTTCCGGGTGGAAGTACATGGGAAGGCTTCTCATGCGGGATTTGCTCCGGAGGCAGGCGTTCATGCTATCCAGATAGCAGCGAAGGCAATTGCCGGTCTGACGCTGGGACATTTGGAAGAAGGTACTACATTAAACATTGGTATGGTGGAGGGTGGAGTGGCAACAAACATTGTGCCGGAATCTTGTGTATGTACCGGAGAAATCCGCAGTTTTCGCCATGAGAGGGCGTTAGAACTGGTGGAGGAAGTTCAGAGCATTTTTGAGAAAGCTGCGTCAGAGACGGTCGCAGCAAGTATGTCAGGGAATGGAGAGACGACAGAATCTGATACTATTGCAGCTTCACAGAATATTGCAAAAATTACAGTGACACATGAAGTGCATATGGAGGCATATGAGGTGCCGGAGGATGCCGGTGTCATTAAGCATTTTAAGGAAGCGTGCGAGCCGTTGGGGCTTCCGGGGACAGTGGGAGACACTTTTGGTGGCAGTGATAACAATAATTTTGTGCAGAATGGACTGGAGGGATTGGTACTGTCCTGTGGAATGTATCGGGTACATTCCGTGGAAGAGTACACATTAGAAAAAGAAATTGAGCAGGGAATTGCCCTTGTAGCACAATTGTTGCAATCAAAATAAATGTTCTAGGCAAAAATTGCATTAATGATTAATATAGAGTAAAATGCGTTATGAATATTGACGGATAGCGCGTTCAATTGAAGGAGGTTACAAGATGAAATTTGATGTAGAGACAGTATGTATTCATGGAAATGAACGAATTGAATATCCTTATGGTTCTTTATCCGTACCGATTTTCCAGGCGGCAACATTTACCCATCCGGGGATTGGCGAGTCCACGGGTTATGACTACACGAGAGAGAGTAATCCCACGCGGACGGAACTGGAGCGAATTATGAATGCATTGGAGGGCGGTGTGGATACCGTTGCCTGCAATACCGGTATGGCGGCGATTGCACTGGCTTTTGAACTGTTGCCTCCGGAAAGCCATGTCGTTTGTTCAGAGGACTTATATGGTGGTTCCGTGCGTTACTTCGATACAATGGGAGAGCGTAAAGGTCTTCATTTCACATATGTTGACACATCCGATATTCAAAATATTAAGGATGCTTTGCAGGACAATACAAAAGCGTTATACATAGAGACGCCCAGCAATCCCACCATGCAGATTACTGATTTGCGGAAAGTAAAAGAGCTTGCCGTAGAAAAAGATTTATTATTATATGTGGATAATACATTTTTGACACCGTATTTTCAGAAGCCAATCGCCCTGGGCGCAGATGTGGTCATCAGCAGCGGTACAAAGTTTTTAAGTGGGCATAATGATACACTTGCGGGATTTATCACTGTGGCAGACAAAAAGCATGCAGAGCAGATTCGCTACGCATACAAAACCATTGGGTGCTGTCTGTCGCCTTTTGACAGCTATATGCTCGTCCGTGGAATCAAGACATTGGCACTGCGCATGGAGCGGGCGCAGGAAAATGCAGAAAAAATCGCACTCTGGTTACAGGAGCAGCCACATGTGGCAAAAGTTTATTATGTGGGGCTGAAAGACCATCCGGGTTATGAGGTGAACAAATCACAGTGCAGTGGGTATGGAAGCATGATTTCTTTCCGGGTAGATACGGAGGAACGTGCCAGAAAAATGCTGGAAAAGGTGAAAGTGATTGCCTATGCGGAAAGTCTGGGTGGTGTGGAATCCCTGATGACTTATCCGATGTTGCAGACACACGGAGATGTGCCGGTAGAACAGCGTGAAAAGCTGGGTATTACCGAGACTTTCCTGCGATTGTCTGTGGGAGTGGAGTCAGTGGGCGATTTGATTAATGATTTGGAGCAGGCACTATCGGATTAGAGCAAGACAAAACAGGGTTCAGATTAGTGCTATCATACCAGATGGGCGCATTTGCTGTCAGAGAGGAGAGCAGTTATGAAATATGATTTTGACCGGGTAGTAAACCGGGTGGGAACAAATTGTTTAAAATATGATTTTGCTGTAGAGCGGGGAAAGGCTCAGGATGTATTGCCGTTATGGGTGGCAGATATGGATTTTCCTACGGCAGAACCGATTTTAGAGCGTCTTCATGAAGCAGTTTCCCACGGCATTTTTGGTTACAGTGAGCCGAAGCAAAGTTATTTCGATGCAGTGTCCGCATGGTACAAAAAATACTTTCATTGGGAATTAAAGAGAAACTGGCTCGTAAAAACGCCGGGCGTAGTATATGCGCTGGCAGTGGCGGTGCAGACATTTACCGAGCCCGGGGACAGCGTTATGATTCAACAGCCGGTATACTATCCTTTCTCAGAAGTAATTGAAGATAATAAGAGAAAGCTGGTCTCCAATGATCTGCAGTTGGTGAATGGACATTATGAGATAGATTTCGTGGATTTTGAGAAAAAAATTGTAGAGAACCATGTAAAATTATTTCTGTTCTGTAGTCCGCACAATCCGGTGGGCAGAGTGTGGACGAAAGAGGAACTGCAGCGTATAGGAGATATTTGTGTCAAACATGATGTGCTGGTAGTGAGCGATGAAATCCATGCAGATTTTACATTCCCGGGATATGAGCATACCGTATTTGCCACTATGTCGGAGGAAATTGCCGAGAGGACCATTACCTGTACCGCACCAAGCAAGACCTTTAATCTGGCGGGAATGCAGGTATCTAATAACTGGATTTCCAACGGGACATTGCGGAGAAAATTTCGCCATGGAGTGGCTGCCACCGGATACAGTCAGTTGAACAGTCTGGGACTGGTAGCCTGCGAAGCAGCTTATAAAACCGGAGAGGAATGGCTGACACAGCTCAAACAGTATCTGGTGGAAAATTTACAGTTTTTACAGGAATATTTGGAACGTGAACTTCCGGAAATTAAACTGATTCCACCGGAGGGAACCTACCTCATATGGCTGGATTGCAGAGGATTGGGACTTACTCCCGTAGAGTTGGATGACCTGGTGGAGAATAAGGCAAAACTCTGGTTAGACAGCGGAAAGATATTCGGAAAAGTAGGGGAAGGTTTCCAGAGAATTAACATTGCCTGCCCTCGGGCAACATTAGAAAAGGCAATGGAACAGTGGAAAAATGCAATCAGAAATTGTTTGTGATAATAGCAAAAAAATTCCCACAGGAGTTATCCTGTGGGAGTTGCTTATTTATTGGTCCATATGCGTAACGTTTTAATCAATCGATCTTTTTGGTCACCGTTTAATTTGGCACAGAGTTTTGCGATTTGATGATCCTGTGCGTCCGGTTGATAGTCTTTTTCAATAGTTCCTACCAATTCATCCAAAGAAGAACCGGTCAATCTTGCAAAATATACCAGCATACGCAGAGACATAGCAGTACGACCGCTCTCTACATTGCAAATATATCCGGGTGTTGCGTCCAGTGCTTTGGCAACCTGATCCTGAGTCAGATTATGTTCCAAACGAATCTGGCGTACCCGTTTTGCTAATTCCATATCGTGATTTGATTTCATAAATACCTCCTCGTCGTATGTTGAAAGAAAATTATGCTATTCTCTATTATAGCAAATGAAAAAAAATAAACAAGCCCTGTTTGAATATTTTAAACACATTTTTGACACATGCTTGCCAAATTTGATATGTGAAACATAAATGTTGTGATATAAGTAAAAAATCTTTCTCTGAGATTAAGAAGTTAGAGTAATATGCCGATACAATAAATAGGATATGGAGAACTTGCAAATCAAGGAGGGATTGCAATGGGTAATATTGTTGTATCGGGAAATGGAGTTCCCACCGCAGCAAACAGTCGGACTGCGAGCGGAATCGGTACGCAGAGCCGTACTTCTGCGGTTAATCAAAAAGCTAGTGATGCTTATAATGCATGGCGCACTGTGACATCTAATCAAAGTGCTGCTGTGTCTGTTGATATTCCTGAGGGGGCTATGCGGGTATCCCGTGAGATTCAGGAGGAATATGGACAATATCCGGGAGCACAGAGTGTATATACCGGAGAAATATTGGAGGAAGTTAATCCGGAGGAAGTGCCTGTAGGGGAGGAATCTTCTAAAGGCAAAAAGGAATACGGAATTACCGAGGAAGGACTTAATAACCTCGAACGTCTTCTGGAAGAAATGAAGGAAAGTCGTGAAGCAAACAAAAAATCAAATGAAGCGACAAAGAAAAGACTGCACTACAATTACCGTAGGATTTCATCTTCTATTTCCAGAGCGAAAAATGTGAATCAGGCGAGTAATGCTTTGACTACGGCTACTTCTAATCTCAATTCACTGCGGCGCAAGATGGCAACAGGAAAATACAATGATAATGAAGTGCAGATTGCCATTAACCATGCGAAGAGAATGGTTCGTGTTGCCCGCAAGAAAGTGAAACACATTAAATGGGAGATGCAGGTAGATAAGCAGGATACCCATGTGGAGAATGATAAGGAGCGTCGCAATCGTCAGGAATTGATTGCACAACCGCAATATCAGCCGGGAGAGAAACAAGAAAAGGAGCAGGAATTACTTCTGTTGAAGAAGCAGTTGAATAAGTTGCGTGTACAGAGGAAGAATGCTAACAGGCGAAATGAAGACCATGATTTGATTATTGCGGACATGGAATACTTAAAAGCGAAGTTGGATATGCTTCGCCAGGAGCAACAGGAAAGTCGTTCGGATGCCATGAAAACCATAGCTGCAGAGTCGTCTGAACCAGCGGCTGCAGAGGTGGCAGCGACAGTAAATCCACAGGTTGGAGGTACAGCAGAAGCACCTTCGGCGGCAGAAGTTGCTGGCGCAGCAGTAGAAGCAGGTGCTGCGGCATCGCCGAATGTGGTATCATAGATTTGTTGCAGTCCATGGTAACGTTAAATATGACATGGCACTGTATTTGTTTGGCACAGTATTTCTTTTTATGCTTGACAAAAAAGAAATACTGTGCTAATTTTTTATCACGACCACATTACATGACTAATGTAGTGATGAACTAAGGAGGTGGTAGGTTGCAGATTAATTTTAATGATGTGGTACCAATTTATATTCAGATAGCAGATGCTATCGAAGATGATATATTGTCGGGGAAACTGCAACCGGGGGAGAATTGTTATTCCCAGTTGGTCATTGCCAGGGAACTGGCTATCAATCCGGCAACAGCGGGAAAGGGGATTCGGCTTTTGGTGGATCGCGGTATTTTGGAGAAAGTGAGAGGGCAGGCGATGACAATCAAGGACGATGCCGTGGATTTAATTAAAAAGCGAAAGACTGAGGAGACGGTGATGGGTATGATCGATGCTTTGGTGCAGGAGGCAAGGAAATTGGAGATTTCCAGGGAAGAATTGTTGAAACGAGTTGAAAAAGAATATGAGGAGTGAAGGGAGTGGGATTATGAGTGAGCATGCAATTACAGTTACGGATTTAGTAAAAGAGTACAAAAATAAAAAGGCAATCAATCACATGAGTTTTCAGTTAAATGAAAACGAGATTATCGGCTTAATCGGTGCCAATGGAAGTGGAAAGACCACTTTTTTTAAGATGTGTGTGGGATTGGAGGATATTACAGACGGCAACATCTGTGTATTTGGGGAAGACCCCCGAAAAAATATGGCAGTACGCAGCGAAATGATTTATTCCATGCATGACCTGCCGGTGGGTGATAAGAAAAAGCTAAAGGATATTGTTACTTATTATGCCATTATGTACCCGCACTTTGACAGGGAGTTTGCAGAGAAACTGATTCGCTTATTTGAACTGCCAAGGAAAAAGACTTATAAGACATTATCACAGGGTATGAAGAGTATGTTTCATTTTTGTTGTGCCTTGGCTACCAGATGTCGTGTCAATCTGTTGGATGAGCCGTTTATCGGCATAGATATCAAAAGCCGGAAGATGGCTTATGATATATTGCTGAGAGATTTTATGGAGCACCCCAGAACGTTTGTGATTTCCAGTCACAATCTGGCAGAGTTGGAAAAAGTGTTGTCGGAAATGGTTCTGATACATAAGGGGGAGCTTATGTTTTATGAATCCATGGATACGGTACGGGAAATGTTGTGCCGAGTCAGTGGCAGCAGGGAGGAGATTGATGCCTTTGTGGAAGGAATGCCTGCAGATACGGTGATAAACGTTACCCATGGGGAGATGGGAAGCGATGTAATTCTCCGTGGCTCAGCGACCGGTGATGCGGTACAGTCTGCGGAAAAAGCAGGGCTTAAGGTATCGGCAGTGTCGCCGGAGGATGTGACAGTCTATCTGACAGATAATAAGAAAGAGGAGCAAATGTCTGAATTGTGGGATTAACGTATGAATGGCAAACTGTTCTCGTTTGCACCGTCGTGCCAGATGGGGACTAAATAGGGTTCCGATTAGTAAGTGGATACGGACAGGTGTTGGACAAGTTTTGGGAGATTAGAATGGAGGAATGGAAATGACAGTAAAAGAAAATATCAGGAGACTTGTGAAGCTTCATATGGTGAAAAATAAAAAAGATGTAATCATATCCGGAGCTATTATTCTGATTTTTGTATTTGTACAGTTTTTCATTGGTATAAACTCAATAGTAGGGCAAAATGTCTTTGAAATGAAGTATTTTTTGAATATGGAAATAGTTTTTTATATTCTGTATGCATGGGTTATATTCGGCGGTTTGGAGGGATATACCATGTTGTGTGATGACAGCATCAGCATGTACCCGGGAACCATTAAGAGCCGGTTTGCTGCAAGGCTGATCTGGGATCATATGGGAATGCTTGCGGTATTGCTTGTTAGTGTAGTGGCGTATTTACTGCAGGGATTGTTGATTTTATTTATTTCTACGGTGTTTGACGGGACGATTGTTGGCAATGCATTTGACCTGCAGTATTTGTTATGGGGAGTGTTCCGGACTTTTGGGTTTGCGTTGTTAGCTTATAGCATTTTTACTTTGTGGTATGTACTGTTAGTGAGATTCCCATGGATTTTCTATGTTGCCGTTGGTACTGTTGTTTTTTTTGGATTATTTTCTGTTGCCAATATTTATAATGCCATGGATATAACGCAAAAGACGGAAAAAATATGTAATCTATATACAGGGAGGGGAGATTATTCGGCATATACTGGAATACTGGCATGTATAGCTACATGGGCTGTCTTATTGTTTGTGGCATGGCTGATAGGAAGTCGTGCAAAACTATGGAAGCGTCAGAGGAATACGTCTCTGTACGCAACTATGGTGCTCATGTATGCGGTATTTTGTCTGTGTCTGACAGGACTTATTATGTCAGGAATGAATGAAAGGACATCGGATAAACTGCTTCCTGAGAACATGGGAACTGTCGTTTCTAAATCCATAGATGTGACAGGATTTTCCGAAGTGGTGGCAGATGAGGATACATTTATGGAGGCGGTTGTGCTTGGGCAGAAGGACGGACAGCAGGGAACAGCTCCGGATGAAGAACAGCGCATGGAGATAGCTACAGAGGTTCTCAGTGAAAGTGAAGCAAAGGCGATGGGAGTTTCTATACCAGAAGGTGCAGTAGATGAAAACCATGTCTATATGTTGGCGTGGGGTGAAAACACTTTATGCAAGGGGAAAGATTTACTAAAACCTTTTTTGGAGGAGTATATCGAGACGGTATCACTACAGCATGAGGAGGGAACACCCGACGAAGAGGAATGGAAACAGATACAATTTACAGCCGAGGTGAAACCGTTTATATGCTTGAACAATGGTTTGTACGGAGACATCCATACATTTATGAAAAACACTACTTATGATTACGGAATGGATGGTATGTTAGAAAGCTATTTGCGTCAGATGGTGGTGTATAGTGACGCTCTCAAGGAACCTCCGGAGGAAAATTGATAGGAGAAAAAGAAGATACTTGACGTAGATGTGGAGAAACAGATACAATTTACTGCAGGAGTGTAACTGCCTATGTGGTTGGTAAAATTTCGTGATAATCTTCCGAAATACTGGAGGATTATCAAAATCCTGCAAATGGAGGTAATACTATCATGAAGACATTGTATCTGCATATCGGAACACCGAAGACAGGAACGACAGCAATCCAATATTTTTGCCACACTAATTATGATATTTTGCTGCAAAGGGGATTGTGTTATCCAGATTTGGGTTTTCGTTTTCCGGGGATTGGTCAAAACAGGAATGCCTACTTTTTGTCACATAGGCATTACGATGCACAGAAAAATCGTCTTTATGATGCTGAGGAAAGGGAGAGGGAGAGTGGCTTTGCCAAGTTGGAAAAACTTTTTAGCAGGTACAATACTGTAGTTTTATCCGATGAACATATCTGGAATGAGGAGGAGATTGATGAGACGCGGTTAAAGGAGATACAGGAACGTGTGGCGAAAATGGGTGCTGTTGTGAAAGTAATCGTATATTTGCGCAGACAGGATCAAGTGATAGAGTCTTATTGGGCGCAGCAGGTGAAAGAGGACCTGCAGCTTTCCTTTTCAAAATATATAAAAGAGAACAAGTATACATATTTTCAATTGGACTATCAGAAACGCCTTCAGGTGTTTGCAAATGCTCTGGGAAAAGAAAACGTCATTGTGCGCTGCTACGAGAAAGGGCAGTATCAAGGAGCAGAACATACGATTCTTTCTGATTTTTTGTCCATTTTCGGAGTGGAATCAGCTGGGAATTTCCGCAATAGCAACACAGTACAGAATGTAAGTCTGCATGGAATTTATCTGGAAGTCAAGCGTTTGCTTAATCAGAATCCGGCGTATCAGACAAAACAAAATTTTATTGTGAAGTGGCTCCAAAAGGTGCAGGAATCTCGTGAGAAAACTGCTTATATTAAAGTAAACTATTTTTCTGACAAGCAGAGAGAGGAGTATCTTGCACGATATGAGTCCGGAAATAAGTATATTGCAAAAGAGTTTTTGGGCAGAGAAGATGGCATTTTATTTTACGATATATCAAAAGGGCAAACAAAAAAGAAGAAAATATCATATAAAAAGAAGGACATGATAGCAATCTGTGGGGATGTGATTGCCATGCAGGAAAAGGAAATACAGGAACTTAAGAAAAAGTTAGAGCAAAAGAGTTTGCGGGGAAAAGTCAAAAAAGTGTACCATGTTATTAAGAGGAAATAGATGTTATTTGAAACGCTATACTCTCTTTTGCTGTATTAGTAAATTGTTTTTTGATGAGATTGGATGGTATGAGATATCGTGGCAAAGCAGGCAAGACGGGGCTTTGTGCCCACCGACGATCGGGATTTTGGCGAAGAAGGCATAGTGAAGCTGCGGAAAGCGGCTGAGGAAGTGTATTATCTGCTGTGCAGAGGTTATCCCGTTACTAGTGCAACGAAGTTTGTAGGCAATCATTATCTTTTGTCCGAGCGGCAAAGGCTTTCTCTGGCGCGAGTTGTCTCCGCGGAGGAAAAGATTCTTGCACGGAAAAGCCGTGAAGTAACAGATATTAGCGGAGAGACACTGTATATAGACGGATTTAATGTAATTATCGGTCTTGAAATCGCATATTCGGATTCTATGCTGTTTCAGTGTATGGATGGCACAATAAGAGACCTTGCAGGACTGCATGGAACATATCGGTTGATACAGCAGACAAACTCTGCGATAACAGCGCTGTTACAGACTTTAGAAGAACTAGAGGTTGGAAAGGCTGTCATCTATCTGGACAAACCGGTGTCCAATTCGGGACGGTTGAAACAGCGTATATACGAGCTTGCCGATAATATTAACTATGAGCTTGAGGTGCAGATTGAAAACCCTGTGGACGCCTTCTTAAAGACAAAGCCATTGATTGCTTCGGCAGATGCCATCATATTGGATGAGTGCGGCAAATGGTTTAATCTTGTGGAATGCGTGATCCGCAGGAGGATTGGAGAATATGAGTATGTGGATATTACTCCGCATTGAGTATAAAATACCCTCAAAATTTGTTTTCGAGGGTATTTTTTTGTATATGGAGAAATGAACCATTTCCAGGAATCTGCCCGTACACAGGGACATGTAAACCATAATAAAAAAGTTGGAAAAGCACGGACGCGCCACCTTTTGCATAGAATAGATTGAAATCATAATGAGGTGTCACCAGTGCAGTCTTTTCCAAAACCCCTGAGTGCCAAAGAGGAACGAGAATGTCTGAAACGGTGTAAAGAGGGAGACAAAGAGGCGAGGGACTGTTTGATTGAGCGGAATTTGCGACTGGTAGCGTACATTGCCAAGAAATACCAGTCGGGGGGCGTGGAGATGGAAGATTTGATTTCCATCGGAACCATCGGTTTGATTAAGGGAGTAGACAGTTTCAAAGAGAGTAAGAATATCCGCCTCGCCACCTATTGTGCACGGTGCGTAGAGAATGAAATCCTAATGTTTCTACGGTCTACGAAAAAAACACAGCGTGATGTGTATTTGTATGATTCCATTGGCTCTGACAAAGAGGGCAATGAGATTAACTTAATGGACATCATGGAATATGAAGACGAAGACGTGGTGGAGCGTGTGGCGAAGGAAGGCTATCTAGGAAAACTGGGGTGCTATATTCGCAGCAGCTTGACGAAACGGGAATGGGAGATTTTAAAGTATCGGTATGGGTTACAAGGAGAAGAAGAAAAGACACAGCGGGAAATTGCTGCCATGTATGGAATTTCCCGCTCTTACGTTTCCAGAATTGAAAAAAAAGCATTGGCAAAACTGCGAAAATGCTATGAGAGCGAGGAAGCGTGAGAAGATGCTCCATTGTGTGAGATGTAACCTACAGTATTCGGCATTGTCGGTTATCAAATGAGAAAGATGACTGGCAGTGCCATTTTTCTTTATGGGAGAGAGTTCTTGTTTATCCATTATTTTGAGGTGAATCGCTTATGTGTTCATTATTAAACGTAAATAGGGTATAATAAACGCACGGTGTGCGTTTATCTTGTGAGAACTGCGTTCTCGGCATGTGCACTGTCAATTTTTTTGTTAAATGGGAGGTAACCTATGTGTACAGCAGCTACATTTTTGAAAGAAGATTTTTATTTTGGACGAACTCTGGATTATGAGAATTCTTATGGCGAGGATATCACCATAACCCCCAGAAATTATCCCTTTCATTTTCAATCTATAGGAAAATCTCTGGATACACACTATGCCATGATAGGCGTTGCACATATTGCGGATGATTATCCGCTGTATTATGAGGCAGTCAACGAACATGCGCTGGGCATGGCAGGATTGAATTTTGTGGGAAATGCTGTCTACAATGATTGGAAGGAAGGCAAAGATAATATTGCCCAGTATGAATTTATACCGTGGATTTTAGGGCAGTGTGCATCAGTAGCGGAAGCAAAACAATTATTAGAAAAAATTAATCTGGTCAATAGCCCCTTTAGTGAAAATTATCCGATTGCTCAGCTTCACTGGATGATTGCCGACAGAGAGGAATGTATCACAGTAGAGTCTGTGGAATCCGGTTTGAAGATTTACAACAATCCGACGGGGGTGTTGACGAATAATCCGTCTTTTGATGAGCAGTTGTTTCAGTTGAATAATTATATGAATCTATCTCCCAAGCCACCTCAGAATCATTTTTGTAAGAATTTGCCTTTACAGCAATACAGCCGTGGTATGGGGGCACTGGGGCTTCCCGGAGATTTGTCTTCCCAGTCCCGATTTGTCAGAGCTGCTTTTGTGAGGCTCAATTCTCTATGTGGCACTTCAGAGAGGGAATGTGTCAGCCAGTTTTTCCACATCTTGGGTTCTGTGGAGCAGCAGCGGGGTTGTTGTTATGTGGGAGATGGCAATTACGAATACACTATTTACACATCCTGCTGCAATGCAAACAAAGGGATTTTTTACTATACTTCTTATGACAACCATCAAATCAGTGCGGTGGATATGAATCGGGAAAATTTAGACGGGACAAAAATCATATTCTATGAAATGATAAAAGAAGGGGAGATTAAATTTCAAAACTAGTGTAATATTGTGGCTTGATCAATATATTCTTGAATCACAATATAAAAACTGTTACAATGAAATGGACTGTGTGGCGGATGTTTTGCGGCTGCATGGTGCGAATAGTATAAGGAGGTTGAAAAACATGGAAAAAACAACAAAATATGCGGGAACGCAGACAGAAAAAAATTTACAGGCAGCTTTTGCCGGAGAGTCAGGTGCAAGAAACAAATATACGTATTTTGCTTCAGTAGCTAAAAAACAGGGCTTTGAGCAAATTGCTGATATCTTCCGGAAAACTGCTGATAACGAGAAAGAACATGCAAAGATGTGGCTAAAGGAGCTGCAGGGTATCGGTGATACAGCAGAAAATTTAAAGGCAGCAGCAGAAGGGGAAAATTTCGAGTGGACTGATATGTATGAGGACTTTGCGAAGACAGCAGAGGAGGAAGGATTCACAGAGCTGGCAGAGAAGTTCCGTGCTGTAGGAGCTATTGAGAAGCATCACGAGGAGCGTTATCGTGCGCTTTTGAAGAATGTAGAGACAGCTCAGGTATTTGAGAAAAGTGAAGTTAAAGTATGGGAGTGCCGTAACTGTGGACATATTGTGGTTGGCACTGCTGCTCCGGAAGAATGTCCGGTATGTAACCATCCACAGGCTTATTTTGAGGTAAGTGAATCTAATTATTAATTTATTTTCAACGGAGAAATTGACTATGAGTGAAAATCCAAGTGTGCTGAACAATATACGAAAGAAAAATATCAGTATTATGCGCAAAATGACAACAGTGGCATATCATATGAAACGCCAGGAATATTTATATGCTTTGCGGTATGTCAATCAGGTTTTAGAACTTTTTCAAGAGGAAGTGGCAGAAATATTGCAGGAAAAAGAGTTCTTTAATCAGATGGAAGCATTTGTAGATGATATGGCACTAGTCTCAATGTTGCAGGGACTGATTACAGCACTTGAGTCAAAGGATTACATTTTGCTGCAAGACCTGTTGGAATTACAGCTTCAGCCTTTTTTGACAAAGATGCAGGAGAGTTTTGCCATGCAGTTTCCTGTCTTTGTAGATGAAGAAAAATTGCAGGAAAATGTTCAGACATTGTATCAATATGCTCCGGATGCCGGATGCATCGCAGGTATATTTTCTGCTGGTGATATCGGGAGCGGTCAGCGAAATGCAGAGGGAGTTTCCGATGTAAACGGCGAAGGCGGGCTGTTGGGTGGAGACAAGCTGAATGCAGCATGTGAATGTGTGAGAAATGCCGTTGAAAAATTACTTAAGGAAAGATACCTGATAGAATATACATCTTGTGGAGAATATACATTGGCGTTACAGCGCAGAGAAAATACTGCCGGAAAAGAGGGAGGATTTCATTATTATCACAGTAACGGCAATGTGGAGGAAGAAGCATTGCAGCTCGCCCATAGCTGGTTTGAAACAGGAAAGTACACGTATGGGGTGATTGGATTGGGATTGGGATATCCCATACGTGCCCTGCTGGAAATGGACGAGGCGATTACGGTCACGGTGGCGGAAACAGATAAAAATATATTGTATCTGGCTTGTGCCTTTGGAGATATTGCTAATCTCTTGTCCGGGGGAAGATGTAAAATAGTAATAGACGAATCCCTCGAAGTAGTAAACCGGGAAGGAAAAGAGCGGGAGTGGTGTGTACAGTATCCGGCTATAGATAATATTGCGAGAGAAGACTTGCGCATACAGATTGAAGATTATTTTATTAATAAAAGTTCCATGAAGACACAGCGTATCCGGCTGGATGGAAATTTTGAGAAAAACAGTAAACATAATCTTAAATCTGTGGATGAGCTGGCAGAGATATTTCGAGGGAAGGATTTGTATATTATTGCAGCCGGACCTTCCTTGGATAATAACATAGACGAGTTGAAAAAAGTTGGGGAAAACGGGATTATTCTGGCAACAGGAACCGTGATGAAGAAGCTTTTGAACAAAGGAATACCTGTGGATTATGGTATACTGATTGATGCCGGAGTGGCAACGTTTCGGCAGATAGAGGGAATTGAAAATTGCGGAGTTCCTATTTTAGTATTGAGTACAGCACATTATAAGATTGTTTCAGAGTATCAGGGGGAACGGTATCTCATTTGTCAAGAGGGATATTCTCCTGCCGAGGAGTTTGCCGGGAAGCACAAATATGAACTATATCAAAGCGGCGGTTCTGTATCTACCACAGCATTGGAACTGGGTATCCGTTTCGGATGTAAACGAATTATTTTTGTGGGATTAGATCTCGCCTATTCAGGTGGGAAATATCATGCGTCTGATACAGAATTTGACAGGGAGATGTCAGAGGGAAACACCCGTTATGTGGAGGATATTCATGGTGGAAAAGTATTGACCGGAAAAAATCTGGATATTTATCGGAAATGGATTGAAGACAGAATAGCTGAAGAAACGGGAGGTATCTTTATTGATGCGACAGAGGGTGGTGCAAAGATTAAAGGATGTAAAATTCAGAAACTGAGTGAGGTAATATAATAAACACACTACGTGCGTTTATCTTGTGAGACCTTCGTTCTCAGAATGATAAGATTTGATAAACAGTATGGGGGCTGCTATGGCAAAAGAATATGAATTGGAAATAAAGGGACAGCCTGCTTGGCACAGCGATGTGGCAAGAACTATTAAGATGAGTTTTTGTGAGCCGGAAGGCGGTGCGAATGAGAAGACAGGTATTCTTTTGTTAATAGCCGGATATGGTGGCAATTCCAATTCTCGGGTTTACCGGAAAATGCGAAGACAGTTTGCGGATGCTTACAATCTGGTGACACTGCAGTGTGACTATTTGGGATATCAATTTATGCAGAATGACCATCATCTACCAGTGACAGACAAAGTGTTAAAAGATTCTTTGACGGAGAAAGAGTTTGCAGAGATTCTGAATTCTCCTGAAAGTAAAGAGGAATTATTGCGGGGAAAAACATTAGAGGGGTATTTAGATTTAAAGGAATCGGAGGATGACTATAATGAAATGGGACTTTTACAGGCAATGGACAACCTGATGGCTGTGAAGGTTCTTTTGGATATTATGCGTGAAAACAGTCTGGTGCCTCCTGCTGACAGAATGTATATATATGGACAGTCCCATGGGGCATATCTTGCATATGTTTGTAATTTTCTGGCACCGGGTTTATTTTCCGGTATCATTGAAAACAGTGCTTATCTTTTGCCAAAATACTTGTCGTGTGACAGAGAGGTTATAAAACAGGGGGAGATATTGACTTTGCGAAAATTATACCGTTATAGGGTAGGAGTCGAACAGGGGATTGATTTAGATTCATATGATTTATGTAAACTATATGATGGATGGAATAATCGCGCTGTCATTATCAGTTTTCACGGTGCAGATGATACCATGATTCCCCTTGATGAAAAAAAAGAATTTTTAGCTCATATTCCCCATACATATCTTCATGCAATTACAGCAGAAGATGTTGACGGTGAGATTTTTTCTTCTTCAAACCATTCGTTGGATGCAGATTTATTAAAAGTATTTGAGAAAGGTTATGAAGAATTAACTGAAAAGATAGCAGAAACTAAAAAAACAGTGAAGGATACAGCCGAAAACATAAATTTAGCAGAAGGAGAGGCTGGTCAAAATAATAATATTAATTTAATGGAACAAAAATTTGAAACTGAAATGTGGGAATACCAAATGGATTGGAGTGAAAACATTCCTCTGTTAAAAAGGAAAGAAAAGAAAGGCTCTGCAGATACAGAGGATATGGAAGATGATACGAGTTCCTCGTCTGAGGAGAAGTTAATCAGTATTATCGTTCCGTGTTACAATGTGGAGAAATATATTGACCGTTGTGTGGAATCGTTGGTGAATCAGACCATAGGAATTGAAAAACTGGAGTTGATTTTTGTCAATGATGCATCTACGGACAGCACGTTGGAGCATTTGGCGGAATGGGAAGAAAAATACCCGGAGAGCATAATAGTGATTAACTGTGAGGAAAATCATAAGCAGGGTGCGGCGCGTAATACGGGATTATTTTATTCTTCCGCGTCTTACATTGGATATGTGGACAGCGACGACTGGGTAGATGTCACAATGTACGAAAAAATGTATGAAAAAGTCGAAAAGCATCATCCGGATGTCGTTTGTGTTTTGTATACAAGGGATGAGCAGGATGGCACGATACAGATGCAAAGTGACAAAAAGGAAAACGGAGACCGGTATGTGGAAATTACGGATGTGGAAGGGCGAAAACGTTTTTTTACTGAAAAACTTACCGGTGGCGTGTGGAGTGGAATATACCGAAAGGAGTTGTTGATAAAGGAAGAAATACAGTTCCCGGAAGACCTGCGTTATGAGGATAATTACTGGGGTGCAATACGTGATTTGGTAATAGGATCGTATTATATTATCAACGAGCATTTATATCATTATATGATTAATGAAACTTCTACAATTATGGAGAAAGATGCCACACACCATTTAGACAGGCTGGTTATCGAATTGATGAAAGTAGAGGAGTATAAAAGGAGAGGGGCTCTGGATGACTATCACGATGAAATTGAGTTTTCCTTTTTGAAATTATACTTTATCAATACGATACGCATACTGTTTGTAAGGTTTAGTGAGATTCCCTATGATATTATATATACCATGCAGGATAATGTGAGGGAGTTATTCCCGAATTACGAAAAAAATCCATATTTGGAAACGTTGCCACAATTACAGCAGGAACTTTTGAAAATGGTTGCTGCTCCTCTTGATAAAGAAAAAATTGATATTTTGGCAGGGGCGTACCGGAAAGTGTTGACTGATAATCAATGATTGGAGTTTGGAGAATTCCAAACTGGGAGATGAAGATGAAAAATCTGTTATGTATTTACGGGAAATCCCAATATGATTCTACAAGATTATTCTTGGAAGAGATGATGTCTGCTATTGCAGAACAGGGGATTTCGGTGGATTATCTGGATTGTTACGATGAAGAGCAGTTTGCCAGACAACGTCAGGAATTGGCAAATAAGAAGTTTGACGCTATATTTTCCATTAACGGAATGGTATTGGAACAGGGTTCTTCTCTGGGAAATCTGATATTGCAGCAGCCGACAGTTTACTGCACCATGCTTATGGATCATCCGATGATTCATCATGAACGTATGAATAATGCATATCCATATATTTTAGTGTTATCTCCGGATTATCATCATGTAGAGTATCTGGAGCAATATTATCCCAACATTTGGTGTGAGGGATTTCTCGCTCACGGAGGTAACCGCGCGGAAACCATAGTTCCCTATAGAGAGCGTTCTATCAATGTATCTTTTATGGGCTCTTATGTAGACCCGGCACAGGTACAAAAGAAAATACAGGAATATCCGCCGCAGATGAGAGATTTGCTGCAGGCAACGGCACGGAAAATGATAGAGGACACATCACTTATTTTAGAGGATGCGCTTCGTCAGGTATTGCATGCACAGGGAATTCAGGGGAAAATCAATGGGTTTTCCGGAATCATGGCAGAATTCAGAGATGTTGACCGTTATGTGCGCAGTTTCTTTCGTGATAAGGCAGTGCGGACATTGGTGGAATCCGGAATTGCAGTGGATGTGTATGGAGACGGATGGGACAGAATGCAGGTAAACAATCAAGATATGTTACGGATTCATGAGCGCTTGGATTTTAAGCAA
This sequence comes from Lachnospiraceae bacterium, assembly GCA_022510685.1. Classification (GTDB taxonomy): domain Bacteria; phylum Bacillota; class Clostridia; order Lachnospirales; family Lachnospiraceae; genus Butyribacter. The sequence continues at coordinate 61,826 of JAFLTA010000002.1, forward strand.
TCACTGGAAGTAGTGGCAGATTCTAAGATTAGCTTAAACGTTATGCCGTGGTTTAAAAGCGGTTCTCATGACCGGGTATACACGGCTATGCTTTGTGGTTCTGTCTGCGTCACGGATGCCAGTGATTATCTTTTAGAGCAGTGTCAGGATGAAAAAGAGATTTTTTATTACCAGTTGGATAATCTGGATGGACTGCCCGAACTGGTAAATAGAATTCTTGCAGATGACACTAAAGCAGAGATAATTGCCCAGGCAGGGTTTGATTTGGCTCAGAAAAAACATACATGGGGGCAGCGAGGAATTGAAGTACTGGAATATTTAAGGACAGTGGAGCGGCTTAGGAATGAGAATGTTTGAGAATGTTTCATGCTGAAATGTAATGACAATATGTAAAACGTACGATATAATAAACGCATACATGCGTTTATTATGCGAAAAAAACATGCGCACAAGATAGTAAATTTTAATGATTTTCAAGACATGGAGGTTTAGAAAAATGCTAAATGATAAGACGATATTAATTACGGGTGGAACCGGCTCGTTTGGAAAGAAATTTTTGGAGATGATTTTTGCAAAATACTCCCCCAAAAAGGTTATTATATATTCCCGTGATGAATTTAAGCAAAGTGTAATGCAGACAGAGTATCAGGATAAAGTAGATATGAAAAAGGTACGTTTCTTTATTGGTGATGTTCGGGATAGGGAGAGACTTTATCGTGCGTTCGAAGGAGTAGATTATGTGATTCATGCGGCAGCTATGAAACAGGTTCCTACTTGTGAATATAACCCTATGGAGGCTATTAAAACAAATATTCACGGGGCACAGAATGTGATTGATGCGGCTTTGGACAAAGGAGTAAAAAAAGTTGTGGCTTTGTCTACGGACAAGGCGGTGAATCCAATCAACTTATATGGTGGTACGAAGCTGGTGTCAGACAAGCTTTTTATTGCGGCAAACGCATACAGTGGAGAGCATGGCACTGTTTTCTCGGTAGTACGTTATGGAAATGTAGCAGGAAGCCGCGGATCGGTCATTCCTATTTGGCAGAATATCATTGATAACGGTGGAAAAGAACTGGGCGTGACAGATATGCGAATGACCCGGTTCTGGATTACTCTGGAGCAGGGTGTGGAGTTGGTATTTAAGGCAATGGAGGAGTCTAAGGGTGGCGAAACCTATATTTCCAAGATACCATCATTCCATATCGGAGATTTGGCAAAAGCAATGCTGCCGGATTGCACCATTACAGAAATCGGAATTCGAGAGGGTGAAAAGCTTCACGAGGTAATGGTGACGAAGGATGATTCACGCTCCACATATGAATATGACAAGCATTATATCGTATATCCTGATTATAACTGGGTGGAAAAAGGAAATATTATGCCGGGTGGTAAACCGGTAGAGGATGGTTTTGAGTACAATTCCGGTAATAATACCCAGTGGCTGTCTGTGGAAGAACTGCAGGAGGCATTAAAACATATGTAGAGGATGATGCTACAGGAGGAATCATGGCAGAGTATCAGCATATAAAACATGAATTTGAACCGGTTTTTGACAGTAATTCACGGATTCTCATATTAGGGACGCTCCCTTCGGTAAAATCGAGGGAGCGTAATTTTTATTACGGACATCCGCAAAATCGTTTTTGGAAATTGCTTGCATGGATTTACGAGAAGAATGTACCGGGAACGATTGCTGAGAAGAGAGAGTTTCTATTGAAAAACAGAATAGCCTTATGGGATGTGGTGTCGGAATGTGACATTGCCGGTTCCAGTGACAGCTCCATTCGTAATGTAATACCGGCAGATATCAATATAATTTTGGAGAATGCACAAATTGAGAAGATTTATGTCAACGGTGGCAGAGCATATGAATTGTATATGAAGTATTGTTATCCTGTTACGAAGCGGGAGATTGTTAAACTGCCGTCTACGAGTCCGGCAAATGCGGCATTTACTATGGAGAGGCTTATAGAAGCTTGGAAATGTATTAAATAAATAGCAATCAGGACAGGAGGTTTCCGGAATTTATTAGGTGTGGGCAGCCCCTCCGGGGTATAACCGAACGCAACGATGCATACATACAAGCAAGCTTGCAGTATGCATCGTTGCGTCGGTTAGTGCGAGGCACCTTTCCTACATCCTTACCTACATATCCGGATTGTGAAACATCTTTTTATCGAATTCCGGGTTGAAGTAGTAGAAATTAGCAGAATCCAGTTTTTGTTTGGTCATTTCCAGAGCCTCACCGAAACGCTGGAAATGTACGATTTCCCTGGCACGAAGGAATTTTAGCGGTTCCCTCACATCCGGGTCATCAATGACACGAAGAAGATTTTCGTACACGGTACGTGCTTTCTGTTCAGCAGCCAAATCCTCAAACAAATCAGCCATTGCATCTCCTTTGGACTGAAATTCCAAAGAGGTAAAAGGCACGCTGCCGGCAGCCTGCGGCCACAATCCGGCAGTGTGGTCAATATAATAGGCATCAAATCCGGCGGTTTTTGCTTCCTCCGGTGTCAGGTTTTTTGTCAGTTGATATACCATGGAACAGATAATTTCCATATGATTGATTTCTTCTGTTCCGATGTCTGTCAACAGTCCTCCCACTTTTTTTACCGGCATGGAATAGCGTTGCGCCAGATATCGCATGGAAGCTGACAGCTCACCGTCAGGACCACCATATTGGCTGATGATAAGCTGGGCGGTTTTCGGACAGGTTTTATTGATTTTAACAGGGTATTGCAAACGTTTTTCATAACTCCACATTAGATGTGTCCTCCTTCCCAAGGTAGTGGTCCTTCTGCCCAGCCGTATTTTGTGGTGTCAGGTGTTCCCGTTATCATAGATATTTGAGTAAGCGGGAAAAAGTCTTCGGCATACTCTGCCAACAAATCCAATCGCTTTTTCAAAAGTTCCATAAACAGGGATAACCCTTTTTCACACGTTGGATGGGTATCCAGATACAGTGTTAAGTCGTTGATGGCAAAACTGATGACATTAATTTCGTTCAATTTTTTTGCCTGGGGAGTTTGTCCGCTCTGATTGCACACAGAGCAGGGCACATCTTCTGCTTTGTAAAATTCCTTATTTAAGGAAGGGAAAATAGTACCATTGGCAAGAGCTGTGTAATAATCGTATGGCTCGCACCATTCCTGCATGGGAACAGATGCCATTGCCAAGGTCTCGCTTGTTTTGCAACATTCATCTAAATAACTCATGGCTACCTCCCATTTTATTTTGTTGTTTTTTGGCGTCAAAAGGAGCTTTTGGCACCAAAATCTTTTATAGGAAAAATCTGGTTTCCCATAAAATAAAAAATTTTCAGATACAAAAATAGTATTTGGAGGAGAAAATAATCTATGTGGATATTTTGCTGGTAGTTTTTTATAGAGTTAATTTCATATATAATGAGCTGGATTTTATTTTAGGAAATATTTTATAATTGTCTTTTTTTACGGTATTCACCCGGTGTTTGATGAAATTCCCTGCAAAAACAGGTAATGAAATAACTGCAGGAAGAGAAACCCAGAAAAGTACCGATTTCCGTGCAGGAGGCAGAACTATTCCGCAGCATATAGCTGGCTGTTTCACATTTTTTCCGAATGATATAGCGCTGAAGGGTATATCCGGTTTCTTTTCGGAACATTTTGGATAAATAGTCCGGATGCAGGTTTAGATGATTTGCAACATCCCGACTATGCAGTGGCTGAGAAATATTTTGAGCAATATAATCAGCACCGTGCTGTACATGGTATGATAAATTACGGTTTTGTTTGATTTCATGCATGGTTTCTGTGAATTCTTTGACCACTTCCTTTTTAATATAATCCAATTGTGAAATTTGCTGGCAATTATCCAATTTGCGTATATATAAATCACTAAGAGTATAGGAATGTTCCGGCTCCAGTCCGTTTTCAATACAAAAACGGGTAATCATAGCGATGAGGATGACCAGATGATATTTTTTATTTTGCAGCGGATTTTTGGATAGTATACCCATACCCTTTGTTGGTTCATCGTTTATATTTCCTTTAAGCACTTCCAGATTTCCTGAGCTGATATCCCGGTAAAAGGCAAATTCTTCTTCCAGAGAAATATGTAAAAAATCTTCTTCCTGTTGGTTGAGAAGCAATTGGTGTAATTCTTGGTTCATACTGTCCTCCTTGCTTAGGTTTTATAACGGAATATTAGTATAAATATCGGTTTTATTATATCAAAGTATCAGCAAAATTACTATGCTGATTTTATAAATAATCCATGTTTTATGGGAGAACGTGTAATTACTGCAAAATGGCAGTGGAATGGAGGTTATTATGATTCAATGGAAAGGATATGTAAAGGGAATTAATTTGGGAGGATGGTTATCGCAGTGTGATTATTCCGTGGAACGTCTGGAAAAATTCATCGCTGAGGAAGATATTAAAAAGATAGCAGAGTGGGGCTTTGACCATGTGAGACTTCCTTTTGATTATAACATTGTGCAGGATGAGGAAGGAAATCTCATTGAAAAGGGATTTGAATATTTGCAGCGTGCTGTGACATGGTGTGAGAAGCATCATTTAAATATTGTTTTGGATTTGCACAAGACAGCAGGCTATTCCTTTGATAAGGATGAAGGGGAAAGTGGTTTTTTTGATAGTGAAATGTATCAGGAGCGTTTTTATTCCCTATGGGAGGAGATGGCAAAACGCTTTGGAAGTTATGAGAAAAATGTCGCATTTGAACTTCTCAATGAAGTTACAGATAAAAATAGCATGGACAGTTGGAATCATATTGCGTCAATCTGTATAGGGCGCGTCCGTAAATTTGCTCCGGAGACCAAGATTCTGGTGGGAGGGTATTGGAATAATGCGGCAGCTGCTGTAAAGGATATTGCTGAGCCCATAGATAAAAACATTGTGTACAACTTCCATTGTTATGAGCCGTTGATTTTCACCCATCAGGGAGCGAGTTGGGTAGAGGGAATGCCTCTGGATTTCCGCATGGATTTTGACAACGATTTGGAGGAATTCTTTGGCAATACAAAAACATATTTACCTAATAATGAAATTTTATTGGAGCCAGCCAAAAATTTAACCGGTAAATTAGACAGCAGGTTTTTTGAGGCATTGTTTGCTGAAGCAGTGTCCGTGGCAGAAGAAAGGGGGGTATCACTGTATTGCGGTGAGTATGGTGTTATCGATCTTGCCTCATCGGAGGACACTGTGCAGTGGTACGCCGCTATTCACCAGACATTTAGGAAATATGGAATCGGAAGGGCGGCATGGAATTACAAAGATTTGAATTATGGACTGGTAGATTCCCACATGGATTCCGTGCGAGAGGATATGATAAATATTATGACCACGGATTAAGGGTATTGAGTTCTATATATACTCTTTCAAAATCAAGCGTCAGGATAATTATAATCATTCCGAGATAATCAAGGGGGAACGTTGATTTGAACGTTCCCCCTTGTTAGCATAACGGCGCCGTCATGCTAACCGCTGGTTTTTTTGCTGATTTTTCGGACCGTGTCACTGGGGCTGTAGTCTTTAGTGCCAAACAGTTCCTCATGGAGCTTAATGACATTGGATTCCAGTGTGTCAGGAAAACCATAGTAGACACCGTCGGAACCTTTATGACCATTCTGCTTGTATGGAAATCCCTGTTGTTCCCCGATATCATAGAAGGGCAGGTACATGAGCAGTGCCAGCATGTCCTGTGTAGACAGACTCGTATATATTTGCGGGAAAATAGTATCCATGACGGATACCAATGTTGTAGGGGTCGTGGTTTTTGCTTTATCAAAAATTGCCTGCAACACTGTACGTTGTCTCTCGGCACGGGTAAAGTCACCGCCTTTTGTATAGCGTACACGGCAGTAGCCGGTAGCCTGTACACCGGTTACTGTCTGTTTGCCCGGCTTTTTGATTTTCGTATATTTTTGTCCGTTTATTCTTGCTACATCTCTGCCGTAAGCATTCACCCACTTTAATTCCTCTTTTTTTATGTTCAACGTGATGCCACCCAGTTCGTCAATGACATTAGTGAGCGCACTGAAATTTACGGTGACAAAGTCCTGAATGCTCAAATCAAAATTTTTGTTTAGTGTATCCACTGCCAAATCCGGTCCGCCATATGCATACGCATGATTTGCTTTGCTGCAGCCGTGATCCTCAATCTGCACATAGGTATCCCGGAAAACAGACACTAATTTTACTTCATGAGTTTTTTTGTTGATACTGGCTATCATGATAGAATCGCTGCGCGTGTTTTTGCGCAGGTCGTTTGCCCGGGAGTCCACACCGAAAAGCGCAATGGTAGTATACTTTCCGATGTTCGGGTCATTATCACCGCAAAGGGCAACATTTTGCAGCTCGTGGTTTTCGATTTCCGAAAGAGAAGAAACAATATATACCCCTGCTCCCACAATAAGAACTACGACCAGTAACAGCAAGAGGAGCAGGAAACGGCGAATCGGATGCTTCTTACGTTTTCGTCTCCTGGTGTTTTCTCCGGTATCAGAAGTTTTATGTCTGCCGGATGAGGCGGTAGTTCTGCCCGTGCGATTGCGTCCATCCGATGAACGTTGACTACGATGACCGGAGGAACGGGAATGGTTCTCTGATGAACGTTGACTACGGTGACCGGAGGAGCGATAGTGATCCTCCGATGTATATCGTTGCCGTTGTGACATGGCGATTCCTCTTTTCTTAATATGCATTTTTATTTGTTTTGCTTCCGAAAAACGTTAAAAATAAGATTTTAAAATCCAAGAATATAGTCCAGTTTTCCACGTAATACAAATCACAGTCAATTCGCTTTGTTATGGATGTATCTCCGCGATAGCCGTTGACCTGTGCCCATCCGGTCATGCCCGGACGCACTTGATGTTTGATCATATATCTTGGAATACTTTCTTTGAATTTGCTCACGAAGTACGGGCGTTCCGGACGTGGTCCCACGAGGCTCATGTCTCCCTTTAGAACATTAAAGATTTGAGGAAGCTCGTCCAAATTTGTTCGCCGCATAAATTTACCGATACTGGTGACACGGGGGTCGTTAGCAGTCGTCCATGCTTTTTGTTCTGCCGATTCCTCCTGTACCCGCATGGAGCGGAATTTATACATAGGAAATTCGCGGTTGTGCAGTCCTATACGGACCTGTTTAAAAATCAGAGGTCCCGGTGAAGTGATTTTTATAAGTAATGCCAGCAGTAACATAGGTACCGAAAAAACGATCAGTGCTACAACTGCGCCAAACAAATCGACCACTCGCTTTAGTGCGTTGTTGAATGAAGAGCTTAATGGAACATGGCGTACATGGATGACCGGAATGCCATCCAGATCCTCGGTATATGGCTTTGTCGGTATAATGTTGTTGTAGTCCGGAATAAACTTAGTGTGTATGCCGGATTTTTCACATATTGCCACAATTTTTTCCAGTTTATAAAATTCCTGAATACGCAGGGTGATTGCAATTTCATCGTATTTATTTGTGGCAAGCATATCAGCAAGCTGTATTGTATTTCCGATGATTTCTACATTGCGATAGGATTCTCCCGGTACAGTATTGTCATCCAGGATACCGTGTACATAGTAACCCCACTCCGGATGAGCACGGAGACGGTCAATATACCCCTCGGCAGTACGGCTGTAACCTACCAGTAAAATGTGTTTCAGATTTTTTCCTGCCTTGCGCATCCGTTTTAATATGATCATGACGATCAGTCGGAAAATATAGTCGGCAGTCAGATTGATTACGATAAATATAGCAATAAATAAACGGGCGTAATCGGTCTGATTCAGAAAATACAGTATTGCCGTACCATATACAATGCCTAATACATTTGCTTCGATCAAGCAGAGTAATTCGTGGCGCTTGCTATTGGTTCGTTTTGGGTCATATAAACCACAGAAACGGTAAATAATTAATAAGCAGGGAATGAAAAAAACTAACGTGTTACGATATTTTTCAAATTCCAAATAGTAACCACTGGGTGGCTCAATGATTTCGTAGCGGATTAAAGGGCTCCAAAGCTCATCGAAACGTAACTGGTAAGCCAGCAAAAATGCGATAGCAACTATAAGGGCGTCAATAATTACATGAAATATATTTAATAATCGTTGGTTTTCCCGTATCACAATAACCCTCCTGTTTAGCGTTTTCGTCCAAACAATAAAACTTTATCCGATTTATTATATAGGTTTCTGTCGGTCTGTGCAATATTTTGTACGAAAAAATTACATTTTTAAATTACTCAAACTTGGCACCGATGGTGTCCCGACCTTCTTTATAAACATACAGTTACAGACATGACTGATATCTAAATAAAGATATGTGCATAATATAGGTGAGTTAAATCGCCTTATATAATAGCATTGGCAGAATGTTAAAATTTTCTTCAAAAAGTTTTCACAGGAAGTACACAAATGATTGTTAGACTAACTATCGTAGAACAAAAACAGGTTTGCGTCCGTGTTGCTTTCGCAGACCTGATAGAAATAAGCAACACAGAAATGAGGTAAAACATGGAAGAAAATACACAATATACAGGTGAGTATGGTAATCCGGTGGAAAACAATGATATGCCACTTTCTTCAGAAGAAAGCGCGGTCACAGAGGATTCTGCTCCACAGGAAGTTTCTGATGTTAAGAATGATAATTACAGCAACGATTCCAATGATTCTGCCGATAATAATGTGCAGTACGGACAGGGGGCAGGCATGGCAGGGGTGGAACAAAATACCAATCCCCAGATGAGAAATAATTATTATCCGGGTCCGCAGGAGAATGTTCCACAGCAGAAATCGACCACGCAAAAGAGGAGTTCCGGGGGAAGTAAAACTTCTGGTGGAAGTTTTGGTAAGAAGATGCTGGTAAGTGTTGCTTGTGCCATAGTATTCGGTCTGGTTGCCGGTGTATGTTTTCAAGGTGTGCGATATGCGACAGACCGTTTCATGCCGAAGGCAGCTTCTTCCAGAACGCAGTTAAAATCCACTTCGGATATGTCTGATAAGGTGGTAGATGCTACTCAGGGCAATTCTACACCATCTGCCAGTCAAGTTGGTATGACAGATGTATCAGGAATCGTGGAGCAGACAATGCCGGCAATTGTGGCAATTACCAGCACCACTCAGGGAGCTAATTACTATGATTTATTTGGTCAGCAGTATCAAGGTCGGGATACGACAAGCTGCGGTTCCGGATTTATTGTCGGTCAAAATGACAAGGAACTTTTGATTGCCACTAACAATCATGTGATTGAAGGGGCTAAGACCATATCTGTACAGTTTATTGACGAGGAAGTATATGAGGCTACTGTCAAAGGTACGGACAGCAGTAATGACCTGGCTGTGATTGCAGTTCCCGTGTCTAAGGTCAAGAAAGATACCATGAATAAAATCCGTATTGCGGATCTGGGCAGCTCCGACGACCTGAAAGTAGGAGAAATGGCTATTGCCATTGGAAACGCACTGGGGTATGGCCAGTCTGTAACCGTAGGTTATATCAGTGCTAAGGATCGGGAAATTTCTGCGGCGGACAGTAATAATGCACAGTCGTCTGCCACAATAAAAGCAATCCAGACAGATGCGGCAATCAATCCGGGAAATAGTGGTGGTGCACTGCTCAATATGCAGGGACAGGTAATCGGTATCAATTCTGCAAAAATCGCTGCATCTGAGGTGGAAGGCGTTGGTTATGCCATTCCGATTTCCGTGGCAAATCCGATTATTGAGGAGTTGATGAACAAGGAAATCCTTAAAGATGACGAAAAAGGATATCTGGGAATTTCCGGACAGACAGTAACGGATGAGGTGGCGCGCTTTAACGTCCCTAATGGTGTGTATGTATCGGAGGTGGCTAAGAATGGCGCAGCAGATAAGGCAGGCATCAAACAGGGTGATGTGATTACAGCACTTAACAATATGGAAGTGCGTTCCATTGAGAGTCTGCAGGAAAAGGCAAACAGTTACAGAAAGGGAACAGAGGTAGAAATCACTATACAGCGAAGTGACGCAGGAACTTATAAAGAGCAGAAATTGAAAGTTACTTTGCAAGGCTCTGAATCCTTGAAAGATTTAGATTCAGGAAGTAGTTCGGATAGCAGTCAGGGAAATGATTCCGATAGAGGAAGTCAGAATCAGAACCCATATGGTGACAACGGCAGAGACGATTACAATGATGGCAATGGTTCCCAGAGGGACGATGATTGGTTTGGCTTTGGAGACATTTTCGGATACTAAGTGGCAGAGTCCGCCCGGTTATGTAATGAACAAAGTAATGGCTAGATACAAGGAAAAGAGATGTTTAAGGTACCTTAGATATCTCTTTTCTGCTTTTTATCGAATAGGAAACTCCTACTATTCGATAAAAATGCCTCACAGATTACATGCGACATTTTTGCCATGTTAATGCCAGAGAAATGGGTTAGATTTTAAGGGGAGTACTTTACGAATTACTTTTTATTCGATATAATACGATTTAAATCGTATTGGATTTGGAGGATAGATATGAGGAGATGTTTAGCAGGTTTTACGGCATTTATGCTTACCATAACGTCAGTGTTTTATGGGGGTGCTGTGGCAGATGCCGCAGGCTACCATGAATATGATGTGGAAAAATATATCATGTCGCAGCTTCCGGCAGCAAATATTCCGGGAGTGAGTATTTCTATTGTCAGTGACCAGAAAGAAATATACAGTGCAACATTTGGTGTGGATGGGGAGACGGCATCTGATTATGTTCTCGGCAACCTGACCCAGTCTATTACGGCTTTGGCAGTTTTGCGCTTGGCAGAGGACGAGGAAATTGAGCTTGAGGATGATATATATGATTATTTGCCTAAGTATAGTGCATTAAAGGGAACCACTATTGAGCAGCTCCTGCACCAGACGACAGGAATTACTAATGACACTACACTGGATAAGGTTACTATTAAAGGGATTTCCGGAGTATATCAGAATGCATATGTCAATTATAGTATTTTGGGGGAATTGATAGAAACAGTTTCCGGAGAAACTTATGAAGAATATATTACAGAAAATATTTTGGACTCCTGTGAAATGAGTTCCACATATAGTTTGAGGCAAAATCCGGAGCTGCAGGGAGAATTGTCTCCGGCGTATCGGACCTATTTCGGATACCCGGTTGTGAAAAAATACAAATACGATGAAAATGATCCGTGGATTAGTGTTTCCTCCGGATATTTACTGTCAGATGTAAAGGACATGGGGAATTATCTTCAGATGTATTTGAAGGAGGGTGATGAGGTCGTCCGTCCGGAGAGTATAGCCGGTGTATTGCAAAATACCGTGCCGATTACAGAACAAAGTAAAGAGGACAGTTTATATGGGACAACAGAATCCTACGGAATGGGATGGGTATCCACAGAATATAAAGGGGAGGAATTGTATTATCAATCTGGTGTATTAGAGGATCAGATGACGATGATGTTCCTGATTCCTGACAAAAAAGTAGGTGTGGTTATGTTGTTTAACGGCGGGGATATGCTTGTCGGTAAGCAGCTTATGGAAACGGTATGTGTGGGCGTGACGGATATCATTTTGGGAGAGACTCCGAAGAAAGTGGATTCCAAAACGTATCTGTTACAGCATGGAATCATTGATTTAGTGCTTTTGATTGCTTTGCTGGGAGCATGTATGCCGTTTTTTCTCACAGGCGTATGGACAAAGAGAGCCAGTAGAGGGTTCCAACCGGTACGTTTAGTAAAAGATGTACTGATTCAAATAGCACTTCCTACGGTGTTGCTATTATTCATTTCGAAAAATATGTATCCTTGGTCGCTGATGTTCCGAATCGTGCCGGATGTGAGCATGGTACTTTTTGCGGTGATTGTCATTTTATATCTTGGTGGATTATTAAAACTCATTCGCTCTGTTATATTAGTGGCGTTCTATAATCTGGATCCGGATGGTTTTAGGGAAAAAGTGGAACGGGAAGCGGAAGAAGATGAAATGGATGAGGAAGATGAACAGTATAAACCGGGAGAACTGGTGGAAATAGAACCGTTACAATATGAGGAGCTGCCATCAAATTTGACACCGGAACAGCCGCAGGCTACAGGAGTGGCACCGGGACAGCCGCAAGCTACAGGAGTGACACCGGGACAACCGCAAGCTACAGGAGTGACACCGGGACAGCCGCAAGCTACAGGAGTGGCACCGGGACAGCCGCAGGCTACAGGAGTGGCACCGGGGCAGGCAGTACAACAGCCACAAAATAATCAGCAGCCGACTGTCTCACAGTCGGTTAATCAGCCGCCTGAGAAGTAGGTAGTAGATATAAGAGGCTTCATATGAAAAAAATATACTTTACCAGACATGGACAAACAATTTGGAATGTGGAAAACAAAATCTGCGGTGCAACGGATATTGCTTTGACGGATTTAGGGCATACCCAGGCAGAGGAATTGGGAAAATACATTCTCGCACAGGGGATTTCCATTGATGAAATTCGCTATTCACCGTTAATGCGTGCAGCTGATACGGCAAAACATATTGCTGATATCACGGGGATTACCTGTGTAGAGGAACCAAGGCTCAAGGAGCAGAATTTCGGAAAATACGAGTCGACACCCCGTAATGGAGAAGAATTTAAAGTTGCGAAACGGGAGTTTGTCAACCACTACGAAGGCGGGGAATCTATGCTGCAGTTGGCGCAGAGAGTGTATAATCTCTTAGATGAGCTGGCGGAGAGCGATAAAACCTATTTGCTGGTGGCGCATAACGGAATTTCCCGTGTGATGCAGTCCTACTTTTATGATATGAGCAATGAGGAGTATGCGGCATTTGGTATAGACAATTGCCGGATATTGACATACGATTTTGATGAACGCAGATATTAGCGTGATGATAGCATTATCTTGTCGAACTTTCTGATTTATGCATTCTGATTTTTTAATATTGTATTCGAAGCCCTTTGGGATAGTGGTTTTTGAGCATACCTTGAGTTGCTTTTGCCCAGCCTAAAGGAAAGCCCTTATGACAGATGAGAGTCCAGCCGTGCATAGTTTCATGGGCAGACAGAGTCTCTCCATGGAGATATCGGAGAGCATCTTCTTCAGAGCATTCAATATGCTGAACGTTGTCGGGGTTAAGTGTCTTGGCGAAGGCGAGAGCCGGCTCAAATCGGTTTTTCTTTCTTGTTCCAAGATGCAAGCCGGGGCGTTCCAGTTTGATTCCCTTTACAGTTGGTATCCTTGACGGAAGGCGGTAAAGTTCATCGCCGAAAAATTCAAAGTAATCTGTTGACGCAATGGATAAATTTGTAAGATTGTCATTTATAAAGTCCCAAAAGATGGACATGTCTTCGGGGGCTTTTTTTCTATTTTTTGTATTCCCTTTTTCTTTATGTTTATGGGAAACAATCTGAGAAGTCCCTGCTTTACGGAGGCGAACTGCAAAATGTCCTTCACCTTCCAGTTTATGAGGGAAAAGACGCATTGTACCAGAGAGGGAACCGTTCGTAATTCCGCAACTGACAGGCAAAAAATCTTGCCATGGTTCTATAGAATATTCTTTATGAGTTTCCAGGAAATGTCGGATTTGGTCTTCGTTTTCCACGGGAGAAAAAGTACAGGTGGAATAAACCAGTACCCCACCCGGTTTTAACAGGGTATCTGCCTGCTTCAGAATTGTTTCCTGGCGTTCTCTGCAGATTTCAACTTGTGTGGGAGACCATTCCGTGACAGCAGTTTTATCCTTGCGGAACATACCTTCGCCGGAGCAGGGGGCATCTACTAAAACTTTATCAAAGAACATGGGAAAAAGTGTTGCCATCCGATCGGGTGTTTCGTTGCAGACCAATACATTGGAAATTCCCATACGTTCTATGTTTTGGGATAAAATTTTTGCCCTGTTCGGAATGATTTCATTAGCGACCAGCAGTCCGTCATCTTGTATGCGTCCGGCAATCTGGGTGCTCTTTCCACCGGGAGCGGCACATAAATCGCAGATAGTTTCGCCGGGAGCAGGGTCTAACAAAGACACTACGGACATAGCACTGGGTTCTTGGATATAGTAGGCACCTGCTTCGTGTAGGGGATGCCTGCCGGGATGCTCCAGACTGTCTGCATAGAAACCTTCCGGTGCCCAGGGAATATTTCTCAAGGAAAAGGGAAGGACCGGGATGATTTCATCCGCAGTCCCCTTTAATAAATTGATTCGCAGTCCATAACAGACATCTGATTCGTAAGAGGAAACAAAGGCATCGTATTCTGTGCCGAGTTGCTCCTTCATACGCTCCAAAAAAGCTTCTGGTAAATTCATGAAATTTCTCCTAGATCAGATTTGCAATGTCTACGTTTTCTCCGGTGATACCCACATGTGCACCTTCTGCAGCTTCGGAAGCATCCTTGTGCGCTACCAGCCATTTATTTCTTGCCCATAAAAGTTTGTCCTCGTCGTTTTTTACTGTGAGAGCAGGTTTCTCCTCATTGGTTCCCTTGGGAAGGACAATGACTACGCGGAATCCTTCGCCGCTTTTTGCGTTACATGGTGCATAGTGGAGTGTAGTGGCATACAATTCCACGGCAGTTCCTTTCGGGCACAAGAATGCCTCTGTTTTCGAAGAATCAATACTGCCGTTCTTAATATCCTGTTGTCTGGCAACGAGAAGAATCACATCATCGGCAGCGATGTCGATTTCACTGTCTCTGTGGTATTCAAAGCAGTTTAGTTTGGTGTTGGAACCGTTACAGTAGCCAATCTGTATCGGCATACCGCCATAACAGTTTACCTGCAAATCCGTATAGGCAGAAGTGTCTTCTAACTCTTTGCAACTCGGAACATAAATTACAGAATCCGCCGGCTTATCGGTATATTTTTCCAATGCTGCCAGAAGTTCATCGTAGTCATAGCCATCCACAATACGTCCATACACAGTGAATGCGTCATCTTTTACTGATTGAATTTTCATAAATATGCATAACCTCCGTTTCATAAAATAGATAACATCAGTATAGCATATCAGGAAAGATTTGCCTATTACAATTCACAGTTCGCTCCGCCTGTATTTACAAAACCATCTTGTAAACTTCCAAAAACTGTGAGTTTTCGCTCTTTCCAACGTTATCAAAGTGTGTTATACTGTGGTAGAAAAAGATTTTTCCATTGGCATACAATCGTCTTGAAGGAGGGGATGCGATATGCGGGTTGCATTGGGGCAGTTAGACATGGTATGGGAAGACCGTGATGCATCCATACAGCGTGCAGAACCGCTGATTGCCGAGGCGGCATCAGCTGACGCAGACATAATAATATTTCCTGAGATGAGTTTTACAGGGGTTTCTCTGAATATTGAAAAAGTGGCAGAACCTTTGGAACAATCCTCTACGATATCGCAGATGAAATCATTGGCGACACGCTATCAAATTGCGATTGGTTTTGGGTGGGCAGCCTCATCCGGTCAGGGGAGTGACCTGGCGACCAACCGATTTACGATTATAGATAATACGGGTACAAAAATTGGTGAATACACGAAACTTCATCCGTTTACTTATGGGGGAGAATCGGAATGTTATGCCA
Organism: Lachnospiraceae bacterium; assembly: GCA_022510685.1. Lineage (GTDB taxonomy): Bacteria > Bacillota > Clostridia > Lachnospirales > Lachnospiraceae > Butyribacter. The sequence goes on from JAFLTA010000002.1 coordinate 77,359, forward strand.
AGGGAGATGAGATTGTAACTGTCCCGTTTTTGGGACGAAAGATAGGTTTATTTATATGTTATGATCTTCGTTTTCCTGAGATATTTCACATCGCTGCACGGGAAGCAGATATTATGTTTGTGATTGCCAACTGGCCTGAGATTCGCAGGGAGCATTGGCAGACGTTACTTCGTGCGCGCGCAATTGAAACGCAGTCATATGTAGTAGGTGTCAATTGTGTGGGAAGTCGTGATGGAAGTGCCTATTCGGGTGATAGTATGGCAGTGGACTCCATCGGAAATATACTGGGTGTCCTGTCCGGCAAAGAAGGTATATTGATTTGTGACTTGGATGACAGGGCATGGAATTTACGGAAAAAATTTTCTACCGCACGGGACAGGCGGGAAAAACTATACAGTTCCTATTTTGGTATGGGATAATGGAGGGAAGCTATGAGACAGTATGAAACGGCAATTCGAATTGCCCAGGTTCATCATCTGGCAGATGAGCGTAAGTACAAAAAGGCGTTGGCGGTGATTGAAACACTGGATATGCGTCAAGTGCGCAATGTCAGTGATTTGAAAGTGTTTGCGGAGGTCTATACCCGCACGGAGCAGTTTGAGGCAGCTAAGGCTACTTATTTGCGGATTTATAAAAAATCCCGTACAAGGCGGATTTTGTATCGCTTGATTTATCTGGCGATTCGTACCAATGAGTTAGATGAGGCAGAAAGTTTTTATAGAGAATTTTTGAAAATGAATCCTAATAATAGGGATTCTTTGATATTGCGTTATCGCATAGATAAAGCTTCCGGCGCGCCGATTGGGCAGTTGATTGATATCCTCAAGACTCTGAAAGACGAAGAGTATATTGAGGAATGGGCGTACGAACTGGCAAAGTTGTATCAACAGGCAGGGCGATATGTGGAATGTCGTGAGGAATGCGAAGACATAAAACTATGGTTCGGACAGGGAGAAATTGTTGAACGTGCTAAATTGTTGTTAGAGCATATTGATGAGAAAAATCCGTTGCCATTTATGGATGATAAGGATTTTACAGAGAAAAAGGAGGAGCCGAATCCGGAGGACACCGGTTCTCTCCCGGATATCAATGAATATTTGCAGAGAGATAACGAACATGAGATGAAATTGTTAAAGAAAGTGGATCCTGCAAAATTCGAGGAGACGATGGAAGATTATGTGCCGGAGAAATCATCGGAAAAGGGAATGGCGTCGGATGATGAACCGATTCCTGATGAAATACCGGTGGCAGAGGACGTATTGGCTGTAAATGTTGTTGATGCGGTGACTCCCGAAAATAACCAACCATTACAAACTACGGATGAATTTGAAGACGATTACGATGAGAGACTTTTGGAGAATGATGATGCCGCATTGCCAAAGATGGCTATGGATGGCATTCAGAAATTGTCGGGATTATTGTTTGGCGGCAAAAAAGAGGATGGTGAAGATGAAAATTCCGAGCAGACATCTTCGGGGCAGGACGGATTGGTCTTTGTGGAATCGTCTGACGGGCAGACAAAGGATAAAAATGCGTACAGTCAGATAAACCCGGACGATTATCCGCGCATTTCGCAGTCGGGGACAGGAATCACTCAGGATTTAGCAGCGGAAATTTCTGCTATTTTTGAAGCGGAGCAGAGTGAGCAGCTTAAAGAGAAGGCTGTAACTGTATTTAATGAATTGCCAAACAAAACGAACGAAGTGGTGGAACGCTTGACAGAGGAAGCTGCAAAAACGCCTACCAAAGAGTATATTCCGATGGAGGCGAGAAGGGGTAGAGAGATGCCGATGGATGATGATATGGCAAAGACAATGGTAATACCGACATTAGATGTCCCGGAGTCGACACAGGCAGAGAATACAATGGTTGTTCAACCTAATATGCCGGATGCAGGAAATCAGCCGGTTGCTCCGCAAAATCCGGCAGAAGGTCAGCCGGGAGCGTCAGGAGAATTATCGGCGGAAGCGTTGTTGATGGAAGCATTGGAAGCAGAAGTGCAAGCGGTAGAGGCGCAGGCAGCGGTGCCATCTGATCAGGCAGTGGCAAATCAGGCGTCAGAGTTGCAGGCAGCGATGCAGGCACAGACGGTAGCAAATCAGCCGGCGCAGCAAGGGGCAGCAGTGCCGAATCAAGCGTCAGCACTGCAGGCAGCGATGCAGGCACAGGCGGCAGCAAATCAACCGGCGCAGCAGGGTGCAGCAATGTCAAATCAATCTGTCCCGCCACAACAGGAGGTATCTGCCGAAGTGGCATCGGAGCAGATGACGGCAGCGGTAGAGGAAGCTGCTCAGCCTGATCCGATGATTACTGAGTCTGCAACGGGAGAAATCCTTTTGGATAAAGATTTGCCTACCACAAGAGCGTTGCATCGTTCCTTTGCGGATATTTTGATACTGATTGGCGGTGAATTGGATCCTTCTCACTTTGTACTTATGGGAGATGGGGATGAAAGAATCCTGGGAATATCCAAAAAAATTGCTACGGTAATGCGTGAAACCGGCTATCTCAGTACAGGACGGATTGCACGTATTGATGCAGAGCAGTTAAATCAAATGGATTTGGTTCAATTCAAGAGTCAGTTAAAGGGAAATTGTCTGCTGGTAACCAGAGCGGCAGATTTACTGTTTCCTGCCATTACAAAAATTTTCTCCATTATGGATGAATACTATGGCGACTTTGCAGTAATTCTTTCCGATGAGGGAGCTACTTTGGATCAATTATTCCGTTTTGTACCGGCACTGGCGAGAAGATTTAAATACATTATTGATATTTCTCAGTATACCGAGCAGGATTATAGATAATACATGACGAGTGGTCAGTCAGGATAACCGTGCATGCTTAAACAGGGTTTAAATTGGCGACGTTATCCGGTCTGGTCACTCGTATTTTTAAGAGGGAGGTGTAAACATTTGGCACAAACCTATGAAACTGTGGTGAATGTCATTGGACATAGTAATCCTGACACGGATTCGGTGTGTTCCGCTATTGCATATGCCCATTTGAAACAACAGATTACGGGTGACTGTTATATTCCGAAACGTGCAGGACAGATTAATGCGGAAACTCATTTCATCTTGAAGCATTTCGGAGTGCCCGCTCCTGATTATATGGGAGATGTACGCACACAGGTGATTGATATTGATGTGGAGCGTATTCCGGGTGTGAGTGAGGAAATTTCATTAAAACGTGCATGGGAGATTATGAGGACGGATACGCTTCAGACCTTGCCTGTGATAGACGGGGAGGAGCAGCTTACCGGACTGATTACCATAGAAGACATTGCAAAATCCTATATGGATGTATATGACAGCCGTATCATTGCCAATGCCGGTACGCCGTTTCACAACATAGTGGAAACTCTTGAAGGAGAAATGATTCATGGTAAAGCCGAGGAGGAAATCACCTCAGGAAAGTGTCTGATTGCAGCAGCAAATCCGGACTTGATGGAAAGTTACATAGAAAAGGATGATATTGTCATTTTGGGAAATCGTTATGAATCCCAGCTTTGCGCTATTGAAATGGGGGCAAAGTGTATCATTGTGTGTGACGGTGCCCAGGTGTCCTACACGATTGGACAGTTGGCAGATAGCAAAGGGTGCTATATCATAAAAACTCCTTATGATACGTTTACGGCTTCCCGTCTGATCAACCAGAGTATTCCCATCCGTTTCTTTATGAAAAGTGAGAATTTAATCACATTCAGTCTCGGGGAGTATTTGGATGATATCCGTGATACGATGGCAAAGAAGCGGTATCGTGATTTTCCTATTTTGGATTGGAATGGGAAATACTATGGTATGATTTCCAGGCGCAGCCTGCTGGGGGCACGGAAGAAAAAAATGATATTGGTGGATCATAATGAGCTCAGTCAGGCGGTGGACGGCATTGAGGAGGCAGAAATTCTGGAGATTATAGACCATCACCGCATCGGCAGTATTGAGACAATGAGTCCGGTGTTTTTCCGAAATCAGCCCCTGGGATGTACGGCGACTATTGTATACCAGATGTATCAGGAGGCAGGAGTGCCTCTGACCAAAGAAATTGCAGGACTTTTGTGTTCAGCGATTTTGTCGGATACATTGAATTATCGTTCCCCTACCTGTACGGAAACAGATAGGAATGCGGCGGAAGAACTGGCGTCTATTGCAGGAATTTCTACAGCGGAGTATGTGACGGAAATGTTTGCGGCGGGCAGTGACTTGTCATCAAAATCACCGGAGGAAATTTTCTACCAGGATTTCAAGAAATTTGTTGTGGGAGAACTGGTATTTGGCGTGGGGCAGATTACGACCATGAATAATCAGGAGTTGGAGGCGATTAAAGATAAGCTGCTTCCCTACATGGAAAAGGCACTGGTCGATCATGATGTGAATATGCTGTTTTTTATGCTGACAAATATTTTACAGGGAACGACGGAACTTTTGTGTCACGGAAGCGGTGCTAAGGAACTGGCGTTAAAAGCATTCCATCTGCCGAAGGATACTGATCAAATTGTGCTGCAGGATACAGTGTCCCGCAAGAAGCAGATTATTCCGGCAATGATGATTGCTGTGCAGGAATAAAGCGCATAAAGATTTTCTATGACATGGAAAGAACCATGTCAAGAAAATCTACTGTTATGCGCCGGAAGAACGCAAAACCAGCGTTCTTTGAAGCA
>JAFLTA010000002.1:82118-117697 GCA_022510685.1 Lachnospiraceae bacterium
AAAGTGTTTCTAAGGCATAAAAAGACTATGCCTAAGAAAATCTACTGTTATGCGCTGGAAGAACGCAAAACCGGCGTTCTTTTGTATAAAACTTAAAATTTTGGCAAATACATACAGATGTGGAGAAATTCGGTGTATTGACAAAGACAGAATATCGTATTAAGATACGAAGAAGCAAATAATTAATACGTTGATGAGACGAGTACATTTCATGCGTGATCACAGAGAGAGATGAGAATCGGAGTTTTCCGAGGTGCTGGGACATCTTATCACAAAGAAGTGGAAAACTACCTCGGAGTGACCCCAATCCGGTCCGGCTGACACCGTTATCGTCGAATGAAGCTGCAGTAAAATGGCAACGTTTTGCTGAAAAAGGGTGGAACCGCGATATTGTTATGATACGTCCCTTCTATAGAGATATAGAAGGGGCGTTTTTTATAAATTATTTGTGTCGCCGGCGAAGGTGGCGGAATGGAGGATAGTATGAAAATAACGTTAAAGGATGGCTCTTTTAAGGAGTATGATGAGGCGATGTCAGCCATTGATATTGCCAAAGATATCAGTGAAGGACTGGCGCGTGTTGCCTGTGTGGCAGAAGTGGATGGACAGGTTGTGGATTTACGTACCATGATTGACAGGGACTGCACGCTGAATATTCTTACCTTCGATTCTGAGGAGGGCAAAAAAGCGTATCGTCATACGTGCGCCCATGTAATGGCACAAGCTGTGCAGACATTGTATCCGGATGCCAAGTTGACAATCGGTCCGGCAATTGACAATGGATATTATTATGATTTCGATATGCCAAGCCTGACCAGAGAAGAACTGGATGCTATCGAAAAGGAAATGAAAAAGATTATCAAGAAAGGAGACAAACTGGAATATTACACCCTTTCTAAAGAAGAGGCGATTAAGCTCATGACGGAGCGAGATGAGCCATACAAAGTGGAGATGATAAAAGAGCATGGAGATGACGAGACTCTGTCCTTTTATCAGCAGGGAGATTTCATTGAGTTCTGTGCGGGACCTCATCTGATGAGTACGAAACAGATTAAGGCATTTAAGCTGACTTCTTCTTCCGGTGCATACTGGCGTGGGGATGAGCACAACAAAATGCTCACCCGTATTTACGGAACAGCATTTAGTAAAAAAGCAGATTTAGAAGAATATTTAGACTATCTTGCCGATATCAAGAATCGTGACCACAATAAGCTGGGTCGTGAGATGGATTTGTTTACTACAGTGGATGTGATTGGTCAGGGACTGCCTCTGTTCATGCCGAAGGGCACGAAGATGATTCAGAAGCTACAGCGCTGGATTGAGGATTTGGAGGACAATGAGTGGGGATATGTGCGTACCCGCACGCCGCTGATGGCAAAATCCGATTTGTACAAAATTTCCGGTCACTGGGGACACTATAAAGAGGGAATGTTTGTCCTGGGAGAGGATGACGAAGACGAAAATGGTGTCAGCGCATCCGGCAATGAAATTTTGGCACTGCGCCCTATGACTTGTCCGTTCCAGTATTATGTATACAAGGCGAGACAGAAATCCTATCGTGATTTGCCCTACCGTATGTCGGAGACTTCCACGTTATTCCGCAATGAGGATTCCGGGGAGATGCACGGACTGACCCGCGTACGCCAGTTTACCATTACGGAGGGGCACTTAGTGGTGCGCCCCGACCAGATGGTGGAGGAGTTTAAGGGTTGTCTTGCTCTGGCAAAATACTGTCTGCAGACTCTCGGCGTGGAAGAAGATGTTACTTATCATCTGTCCAAGTGGGATCCGGATAATCGCGACAAATACGAAGGTGAGCCGGAAGTTTGGGAAGAGACTCAGCAGCACATGAGAGAAATCATGGATGAACTGGATATTTCCTATGTGGAAGATGTGGGAGAAGCCGCTTTCTACGGACCGAAAATAGATATTAACGCGAAAAATGTATACGGCAAAGAGGACACCATGATTACGATTCAGTGGGATGCCCTTTTGGCTGAGCAGTTTGATATGTATTATATTGACAAAGACGGTGAGAAAAAACGCCCGTATATCATCCACAGGACTTCCATGGGCTGCTATGAGCGTACTCTGGCGTGGCTTATTGAAAAATATGCCGGCAAGTTCCCCACATGGCTGTGTCCGGAACAGGTTCGTGTACTGCCGATTTCAGAAAAATATCTGGACTATGCCGACAGTGTTTTGGCAAGCTTAAGGAAAAACGGAATTGATGCGGAGGTGGATGACCGTTCTGAAAAAATCGGATATAAGATTCGCGAGGCGCGTCTTGATAAAATACCGTATATGCTTGTAGTGGGTGCTAAAGAGGAGGAGGAAGGAAAGGTTTCTGTCCGCAGCCGTTTTGCCGGTGATGAGGGAGTGAAGGACCTGTCTGAATTTATTACTGCTATCTGTGAGGAAATCCGCACAAAAGCAATTCGCAAGGAGCAACCACAGGAGACGAAGTAGAAAAGAGGTGTAAAATGAAAGGAATTATTCTTGCAGGCGGTTCGGGTACCCGATTATACCCGCTGACAAAAGTAACCAGTAAACAGCTATTGCCGATTTATGATAAGCCGATGATTTATTATCCCATGTCAATATTAATGAATGCCGGGATAAAAGAAATCCTTATTATTTCCACTCCGGAGGACACACCCCGTTTTGAGGCACTTTTGGGGGATGGTCATCAGTTTGGAATTCATCTGGAATATGCCATACAGGAGAGTCCGGATGGATTGGCACAGGCGTTTATTATCGGAGAAGATTTTATCGGAGACAGTTGTGTGGCGATGGTGCTGGGGGATAATATCTTTGCAGGACACGGACTGAAAAAGAGACTGCATGCCGCAATGAAAAATGCGGAGGAAAAGAAGGAAGCTACAGTCTTTGGTTACTATGTAGATGACCCGGAACGCTTTGGTATCGTGGAATTTAATCAGGAAGGCAAAGCGGTCTCCATTGAGGAAAAGCCGGAACATCCAAAGAGTAACTACTGCGTGACAGGATTGTATTTTTACGACAATGATGTGGTGGAGTTTGCTAAAGGTTTGAAGCCGTCCGCCAGAAACGAACTGGAAATTACGGATTTGAACCGGCTCTATCTGGAGCAGGACAGATTGAATGTAGAGTTGTTAGGTCAGGGATTTACCTGGCTGGACACGGGAACGCATGAGAGTCTGGTGGAGGCTACCAATTTTGTAGAGACCGTAGAGGTTCATCAGCATCGTAAAATTGCCTGTCTGGAGGAAATTGCATATCTGAACGGATGGATTAGCAAAGAGGACGTACTAATACTTTATGAAGAGTTAAAGAAAAATCAGTACGGACAATATCTGATGGATGTAATCAATGGAAAATACATGGATACTTTGTACTAATACATTTGAGTTGTGCGGATTTAAAGTGAGACGATGAAATGAAGGAGGACATGTCGTGGGTAAGACGATTATTGTAACCGGAGGAGCCGGTTTTATCGGGAGTAACTTTGTGTTTTATATGTTGGATAAGTATCCGGAGGACAGAATCATATGTTTGGATTGCCTAACCTATGCCGGTAATTTGTCTACATTGCAGTCGGTGATGAGCAATCCGAATTTTCGTTTTGTGAAGGAGGATATTACGGATAGGGAGGCTGTATGTAGATTATTTGAGGAGGAACATCCGGATATTGTAGTGAACTTTGCAGCAGAAAGTCATGTCGACCGTTCCATTGAGGATCCGGAAGTGTTCTTAAGAACGAACATTTTAGGAACAGCCGTGCTGATGGATGCATGTCGGAAATATGGCATAGAGCGGTATCATCAGGTTTCCACCGATGAAGTGTATGGGGATTTGCCGTTGGACAGACCGGACTTGTTTTTCACGGAGGAGACGCCAATTCACACATCCAGTCCTTATTCTTCCAGTAAGGCATCTGCTGATTTGTTGGTGTTGGCGTACCATAGAACTTATGGACTTCCGGTTTCTATCAGCCGTTGTTCGAATAACTACGGACCATATCATTTCCCGGAGAAGCTCATTCCTTTAATGATTGCCAATGCACTAAATGATAAACCGCTGCCTGTATACGGCAAGGGTGAAAATGTCAGAGACTGGCTGTATGTGGAGGACCACTGTAAGGCAATCGACTTGATTATACGGAAAGGACGGGTAGGCGAGGTATATAACGTGGGTGGTCACAATGAAATGGCAAATATTGACATTGTAAAGATGATATGTAAGGCATTGGATAAACCGGAGAGTCTGATTACCTACGTGGCAGACCGGAAAGGTCATGATATGCGCTATGCCATTGATCCGACAAAGATTCATAACGAACTTGGCTGGCTGCCGGAGACAAAGTTTGAGGATGGCATTAAGAAAACCATCCAGTGGTATTTAGATAACAAGGAGTGGTGGGAGGCTATCATTTCCGGGGAATATCAGGATTACTATGAAAAGATGTACGGCAATCGCTGATAGAGGTATAAGATGGATTTTCATTGTGGGTATTTAAGAGGAATGTAGTGCAAAGGGCTTGACGGAATAAATCCGTTACAAGTGACAAACAAAAATGGCACGGAAATGAGGGACAGTTATGAAAGTGTTAGTGACAGGAGTAGGCGGACAGCTGGGACACGACGTAATGAATGAACTGGCAAAACGCGGAATAGACGGAATCGGTTCTGACATACAGCCGGAATATAGTGGTGTGCAGGATGGTACGCCTGTTTGCACCATGCCCTATGTGTCTATGGATATTACGGATATAAGTATGGTGGAGCAGATATTTCAGGCAGAGAGACCGGATGTGGTTGTTCATTGTGCTGCATGGACGGCAGTGGATGATGCAGAGGACGAAGATAAACAGAAAATAGTTCATAATGTAAATGTTACCGGTACGGAAAATATTGCCAGGTCTTGTAAAGAGCTGGATGCAAAAATGCTGTATCTCTCTACCGATTATGTATTTGACGGGGAGGGAGAAAAGCCATGGGAGCCGGATTGCAAAGAATATGCCCCGTTGAATGTCTATGGAAAGAGCAAATTAGAAGGCGAGCAGGCAGTAGTCAACTACGTGGAAAAGTTTTTTATCGTACGGATTGCGTGGGTGTTTGGTGTAAATGGTGCAAATTTTATTAAAACTATGTTGCGTGTAGGGGAAAATCACGATGTGCTCACCGTGGTGAAAGACCAAATCGGTACGCCTACATATACTTATGATTTGGCGAGGCTGTTAGTGGATATGATTGGTACAGAGAAATACGGCTATTACCATGCAACCAATGAGGGTGGATATATCAGCTGGTATGATTTTGCCAAAGAAATTTTTAAGCAGGCGGCAGAGTTGGGAAAAGACTGTTACGATAAGGGTCATCTCACAGTAAAGCCCGTCACTACAGAGGAATACGGTGTGTCAAAGGCGAAACGTCCTTTTAATTCCCGCTTGGAACGCAGCAAGCTAACAGAGCAGGGGTTTGAACCTCTGCCAGACTGGAAAGACGCATTGGCAAGATACTTAAACATTATTTTATAACTCTTTACAAATACACGTTTCTGCTTCCGGTATACTTTGACGGCGATTGTCATAGGATGGGAGCAGGGACGTGCTTTTTTTATTTATAGCACAAACGGATGGCAAATTGTGTCATTTGTTGCCAATTTTTGAGGTATCATAGCCATTTTTGTTGACATTTATCGTACAAATGATACAATAAAAGTTAGGTTTTTATTTTGTGGGGAAATTCAGGTGTGTGCATGGCACGCAATGTTTCTCGTAAAGTAAAAATATCTATGTTAAAACAAAGAAAGGAGAACCGGAATGAGTGAAGCAACGTTTCGTGGGGGTGTACACCCTTACGAGGGCAAGGAATTGTCCAAGGACCTTCCGATTAAAGCTGTGGAGCTAGAGGGAGAGTTTATTTTTCCTATGGCACAGCATATTGGAGCACCTGCCACTCCTGTTGTAGAGAAGGGAGATAAGGTGTTAGTTGGTCAGAAAATAGGCGAAGCCAGCGGTTTTATTTCTGCAAATATCTGCAGTTCCGTATCTGGTACCGTGAAAGCTGTGGAGCCTAGAATGCTGCTGAATGGCACTCAGGCAACCTGTGTTGTCATTGACAATGACGGGGAGTATGAGACCATCGAGGGGTTAGGTGAGGAGCGTGATTATACGAAGCTTTCTGCGGACGAGATTCGTGAAATTGTCAAGGAGGCGGGCATTGTTGGTATGGGTGGAGCAGGTTTCCCTACCAATGTGAAGCTGGCACCGAAGGAGCCGGATAAGATTGACTATATTCTGGTAAACGGTGCAGAGTGTGAGCCGTATTTGACCTCCGATTATCGTCAAATGTTAGAGCGACCGGAAGAAATTGTAGGAGGATTAAAGGTCATCCTGCAATTGTTTGACAAGGCAAAGGGTGTCATTTGTATTGAGGACAACAAACCGGATGCCATCGCTAAAATGCAGGAGGCGGTACAGGGTGAGAGTCGTATTGAGGTAAAAGCACTGAAGACAAAATATCCGCAGGGTGGTGAGCGCACACTGATTTCTGCTGCTACCGGACGGAAAATCTATTCCAAAAAGTTACCGGCAGATGCAGGGTGTATTGTAGACAATATTTCCACGGTGATTGCAATCTATCGTGCCGTTTGCAAGCAAACTCCTCTTATCCAGAGGGTGGTAACTCTCACGGGAGAGGCATTTAATACTCCGGTGAATGTAGAAGTTCGTTTGGGCTGTAACCATGCAGACTTAATTGATGAGGGTGACGGATTTAAGGAAGAACCAAAGAAGATTATCTCCGGTGGTCCTATGATGGGATTTGCCATGTTTGATTTGAAGGTTCCTGTGACCAAGACATCTTCTTCTATTTTGGCAATGACGGAGGATGAAGTGGCTGAGAATGAACCGACTCCATGTATCCGTTGCGGACGCTGTGTATCAGCTTGTCCCGGTAATTTAGTGCCACAGAAGATGGCAGAAGCGGCGATGAACAACGACTACGATGCGTTTGTAAAATTAAGTGGTATGGAGTGTTATGAGTGTGGAAGCTGTACCTTTGTCTGTCCGGCAAAGAGACCGTTGACGCAGAGCTTTAAACAGGCGCGTCAATATGTGATGGCACAGGCCAGAAAGAAATAGAAGCCTGTTTTGCAAGACGGTCACAAAAGTAACAGGCATAGAGTACTATGCAGAAATGAGGTGTAATGTGAGTAATTTATTAAATATATCATCGTCTCCACACGTGCGGGACAAATCGTCCACAAAAAGCATTATGTGGGATGTGGTTATAGCACTTTTGCCAACATCTATATTCGGTATATATAATTTCGGTGTGCGTGCGGCGGTATTGATTGCCGTTTGTATCGCAACCTGTGTTCTTTCCGAGTACATCTGGCAAAAATGTATGAAACTGCCATTGTCGGTAAGTGATGGGAGTGCTGCACTTACCGGATTGTTGCTGGCATTGAACCTGTCTCCGTCATTCCCTATCTGGATGGCGATTTTAGGTAGTGTGTTTGCAATCATAATCGTAAAACAGTTATTTGGTGGTCTGGGTCAGAACTTCATGAACCCTGCACTGGGGGCAAGATGTTTCCTGATGGTATCTTTTGCCGGTCAGATGACAAGCTTTGTACATGACGGAATTACCGGTCCGACACCACTGGCTATTATCAAAAACGGGGATAAAACGGAGTCTGTATCCAATCTGTTGGCAGCCGGTGACGGTGTGGCACAGGAGCCGACTACCGTGTTAAATATGTTTTTCGGAAGCATTGGCGGAACCATTGGTGAAACCTGTGCATTGGCATTGTTAATCGGTGCGGCATATCTGCTGGCGAAGAAAATCATCAGTTGGAGAATTCCGGTATGCTATATCGGTGTATTTGCAATTTTTATATTAATATTCGGTGGACGTGGAATGGACATCACATATCTGGCAGCAGAGTTATGCGGTGGCGGATTGCTCCTTGGAGCATTCTTCATGGCGACTGACTATGTAACCAGTCCGATTACCCCGAAGGGACAAATCGTGTTTGGTGTTCTCTTAGGTATTCTCACAGGTATTTTCCGTGTGTTCGGTGCATCTGCAGAGGGTGTATCTTATGCAATCATCATCTGTAACCTGTTAGTGCCTTTGATTGAGAGAGTGACAATCCCTGTTCCATTTGGAAAGGAGGGCTTGAAGGATGGCGAATAATGAAAAGACGGAAGTTAAGGAAGAAGTTAAGAAGGAAAAAAGCACACTGGTGCATGATTCCATCTGCCTGTTTGTCATTACTTTAGTAGCAGGTCTGCTCTTAGGTGCAGTGTATTCCATTACCGTTGACCCCATTGATAAGCAGAATGAAAAGAAGAAACAGGAAGCTTATGCGGCTGTTTATGACGGAGCGGAATTTGAGACAGACAGTGACATTGATAAAAAGCTGGAAGATTTCAACAAGGAACTGGCTGCAGGAAAAATTTCATCCGAGCAGATGGGTGTGTTAAAAGATGTAGTTATTGAAGAAGTCATGAAAGCAAAAGTGGATGGCAGTGATGCGGGTTACGTATTGACCTGTAGCGGTAAAGGATATGGCGGGGCAGTGAAAATGGCTCTCGGTATTGATGCAGAAGGTGCCATCAAGGGAATCCAGATTACGGATTGTACCAATGAGACGCCGGGTCTGGGACAGAATTCTTCAAATTCAGAGTGGAATGGTCAGTATGTTGGGACAAATGCCTCTCAGGATTTGACGGTTGTAAAAGGTGAGGCAGGCAGTGCTGAGGCAGGAACCATCAGTGCCATAAGTGGTGCCACCATTACAAGTAGCGCAGTAACCAGAGCGGTAGACGGAGCATTTCAGTTTATCGCATCATTAGGATAGGAGGTCTCCCATGAGTGTATATACAGAACGTTTGAAAAACGGTATCATAACGGAGAATCCTACCTTTGTTATGATGCTGGGTATGTGTCCGACCCTCGCCGTTACTTCATCGGCAATGAACGGTCTGGGCATGGGACTTACCACGACAGCGGTTTTGGTATTGTCCAACATATTTATTTCTTTGTTGCGTAAAGTCATTCCGGATAAAGTACGTATTCCGGCATTTATCGTAGTGGTAGCATCCTTTGTTACCATCATCCAATTGTTGTTGCAGGCGTTCATTCCTACGTTAAATGACGCTTTGGGCGTGTATATTCCGCTCATCGTTGTAAACTGTATCATCTTAGGTCGTGCAGAGGCATATGCTTCCAAAAACCCGGTTGTTGCATCCGCATTTGACGGTATCGGCATGGGACTTGGATTTACCTTTGGATTGACCTGTATCGGTATCTGCCGTGAGATTTTAGGAGCAGGAGCCATCTTCGGAAAAGAATTTATTCCGGATGATTTCCACATTACATTTTTCGTATTGGCACCGGGAGCATTCCTGGTATTGGCATTCCTGACAGCTGTTCAGAATAAACTGAAACTGCCATCTGCGACAAATGTAGAGACAGATGCAGACATTGCATGTGGCGGTAACTGTGCAGCATGTATCGGTGGGGCTTGTGTGGCTAACAAGGGTATCCTTGAGGCAGAGCGTGCAGCGGCTAAGGCAGCAAAGGCACAGGCGGCCAAGGAAGCTGCAGCAAAGGCAAAAGCAGCGAAAGAAGCAAAAGAGGCGGCTAAAAAAGATGAGAAACCGGAAGGAAAGGAGGACTAAATAAATGGGTGAATTATTTGTTATCGTGATTTCATCAATGTTGGTGAGCAACGTGGTTTTGAGCCAGTTCTTAGGTATCTGTCCTTTCCTGGGTGTATCTAAAAAGGTAGAGACAGCAGCCGGCATGGGTGCGGCGGTAATCTTTGTTATTACCATCGCCTGTGCTATCACATATCCGATTCAGAAGTGTATATTAGATCCTTTTGGATTGGGGTATTTGCAGACAATTGCATTTATTTTGATTATTGCGGCACTGGTGCAGTTCGTGGAGATGGCATTGAAAAAATTTCTGCCGGCACTGTATGAGTCTTTGGGAGTGTTCCTTCCACTGATAACAACTAACTGTGCGGTGCTTGGTGTGGCAATCAATAATATCAATAACGATTACAACTTCATACAAAGTCTTGTGTGCGGTTTCTGTACAGCCGTTGGTTTCCTCATTGCCATTGTCATTCTGGCAGGTATCCGTGAGCGTATCGAATTTAACGATGTTCCGGATTCTTTTAAGGGAACCCCGATTGTACTGGTAACGGCAAGCTTGATGGCGATTGCATTCTGCGGTTTTGCAGGATTAGTCTAGAAAGGGGGACGATGAAATGATACAGAGTATAATGTTAGCCTCTGGGATGAACGGAGTCCTCACTGCAGCAGCGGTTATCGGTATTACGGGACTGCTGATTGCAGTTCTGCTGGGTGTGGCAGCTAATGTGTTTGCCGTACCGGTGGACGAGAGAGCAGTTGCTATCCGTGATGTTCTTCCGGGAGCAAACTGCGGTGGCTGTGGCTATGCAGGTTGTGATGCATTGGCAGCAGCTGTTGCAGCAGGAGATGCACCGGTAAACGGTTGTCCCGTAGGTGGTGCAGCTGCAGCGGAAAAAATCGGAAGCATTATGGGTGTTTCTGCCGGAGATGCTGTAAAGCAGGTGGCATTTGTAAAATGTGCAGGAACCTGTGACCAGGCAGGTGTAAAGGCGAATTATTATGGAATTTCCGATTGTAAGCGTGCGGCAGCAATTCCGGGAAAAAGCGATAAAGCATGTTCCTATGGATGTATGGGATTTGGCTCCTGTGTGGCAGCTTGTAACTTTGATGCGATTCATGTTGAGCATGGAGTTGCCGTAGTGGACAAGGAAAAATGTGTAGCCTGCGGTAAGTGTATCGAGGAGTGTCCAAACAATCTGATTGAACTGATACCGTATGAGGCAACCAAAGCAGTTTCCTGTTCTAACAAGGACAAGGGACCAAAGGTTATGGCTGTCTGTGAGGTCGGATGTATCGGTTGCGGACTTTGCGTAAAACAGTGTGAGTTTGATGCTGTAGTGGTAGAAAATAACATTGCACACATTGACCAGACAAAATGTACCGGTTGTGGCAAATGTGCAGAGAAATGTCCGAAGAAGATCATTCGCGAGCACTAATTCAGATGATAGAAACTATGGAGAGAGCCATGCTGAAAGGCATGGCTCTCTTTTAGAGATAAGTTACGGAAAGGCATGAAATTTATGGAAGACAAAACGATTGTAATATTTCGGGATGCACCGGTTCCCAAAGCAGTGTTCAGCAATATTATTCCTTCCATTGTCAGTATGATAATGGTTCTTTTGTATAATTTGGCAGATACTTTTTTCATCGGGCAGACTAAGAATGCCCTGATGGTGGCAGCGGTATCCATTGCTACTCCTGCATTTTTATTTTTTATGGCGGTGGGGATGCTATTTGGTATCGGTGGTACGTCCCTGATTTCCCGATTGCTGGGTCAGGGAAATGAGAAAAAGGCATTACATACATCATCCTTTTGTTTTTGGACAGGTCTGGTCATTGGTTTTGTATCTATGATATTAATCTGGATTTTTGTCCGTCCGGTTTGTGTGACGATAGGCGCCAGTGACGATACTCTGGGCTATACCGTGGAATATCTGAATATTGTGGCTGTGGGTATTCCCTTTTTAATCGTCAGCAATACTTTCAGCAATATCATCCGTGCTGAAGGACAGGCAAAAATTGCCATGACAGGGATGATTCTGGGTAATCTTTTGAATATGGTTTTAGATCCCATTATGATTTTGGGACTGCATATGAATGTGGCAGGTGCAGCTGTAGCCACAGTGATCGGTAATGTGTCATCGGCCATTTTTTATATAATACATTTGCTATCTAAGAAATCCATGCTGTCCATTCGTCCTCGGGACTACCGGTTGCGGAATGGTATTGCAACAGGTGTCATGGCAATCGGTATTCCGGCGTCTTTAAACAGCCTGCTTATGAGTGTATCCAATATTGTGATTAACAAAGTCATGACCCAGTATGGAGATATGGCAGTGGCGGGGCTGGGAGTTGCCATGAAAGTGAATATGATCGTTGTCATGCTGCTCATTGGTGTGGGAACGGGAATCCAACCCCTTCTTGGCTATTGCTATGGTGCCAGAAATAAGAAACGGTATTTGGCAGTGCTTAAGTTTTCGCTGGGACTTGCTTTCTGTATGAGCGCTGTCATGACGGTGATCTGTTATGCCGGTGCAGGACCGCTTGTTACAGCGTTTTTGGACAATAAGGATGCCTTCGGATACGGAATGTCGTTTGCCAGAATTTACATTTTATCAGGTCCGATTATGGGTATACTATTTGTATTGATTAATGCGATTCAGTCTACCGGTGCTGCAATACCATCCCTGATTTTGTCCGTGAGCAGACAAGGATTATTGTTTCTGCCGATTCTTACCTTATTTAACAGGTTATTTGATACGGCGCGATTGATAGCTTTGGCACAGCCGGTTACAGATTATCTATCTACGTTCTTGGCGTTTATATTATTCTTTGTCACTTATCGTAACAGTATAAAAAATTTTCCGGAATAATATGCGCTCTTACATAGTGATTTCTTGACATAGATATAATATGATGCTACACTAAAACATTAGTTAGGATATACAAAAAGAAGTATATAGGAAATGGAGAATAACATGGAAAACATGGAAAAAGAGAACATCACGGAAAAAGAGGACATCATGGAAGAAGAGAACATGATGGAAGAAGAAGTTATCCCGAGAAAACGTATTATAATGGAAAATCAAACGAAGGACAAGCGCCTTACGGCAACGATAGTGAATATAAGCTGGGAGCGTATTATCGTACACATTGAATTACAGCTGGAATTTGCGGATGATACTCTGCGCGGTCAAAACCTTGATGTATATGCAGTGGATCAGAAGTTGCATGCAAGGGCTCGGTTCAAACAAACGGTACTGGGAGAGGATAGACTTCTTCTTTCTATGAATGTGACAAATCCCGGAAATCGCAGATGTCTGCCTATGGGCAGTTATTTCTTTTATGTTTGTCTCGACGACGTAATCCTTGCCAAATGTACGATATCACCTGAATTGGTACCTGAGGCGGAAAATGTTTCTCGTTCCTTTCTGCATAATAACCGTACTCGTGCGTATATGGCGAATTTTTTTGTCACGGAAGGGGAGGATGATTTACCGCTTCAGTTGCACATTATGGATGCTTCGAAAGCAGGTATGGAGTTGAAGACGAATCGCGAGATTGTAAAGTCTTCCATGAAGGATCCGGTGACGAGATTGCGGAAAAATGCGGGTAAAATGCGTTGGAAGGCATACTATCACCAGCAGGTGAAGCAATATTGGAACAAAAAAAATGTCATTATGTTTATGACGGAACAGTCAGATACTCTGGGAAGTAATTTGCAGGCGGTATACGACCGTATGTGTGAGCGGGGAATCGCGGACGATTATAAGATTTATATTTCGGCACGACCGGCATCCTATATAAAACAAGATAGCAGTTCTACCAAAAAGCTATTGCATCGACTGGCGCAATGCGACATGGTATTTATTGACGATCATGTTCCTCTGTTTGACTGGTTGAAACTGGCTTCTCGTACAAAGGTGGTTCAGTTATGGCATGCCGGTGCAGGATTTAAATCTTCCGGATACAGCAGGTGGGGACATATAGGTTGTCCGGCACCGATTAGCTGTCACAGACAATATAGCTATGGTATTGCCGGTTCGCGACATATTGGTAAGTTTTTCTCTGAGGTATTTGGTATTAATGATGAGCAGATACTTCCTACGGGAATGCCTCGTATGGACGAGTATCTTGATGAAGATTACCGGAAAGCCAAGACGGAGGAATTGTATCGGGATTATCCTATGTGCAAAGGGAAAAAGGTGATACTGTTTGCACCGACTTATCGCGGGAAAAACCGGAAACTGGCTTATTATCCCTATGATATGATCGACTTCGACAGATTGTATGATTTCTGTGGCGATGAATATATAGTGCTTTTTAAAATGCATCCGTGGGTGAGTGAACCTGTACCAATTCGGGAGGAGCATCAGGACCGTTTTATAGATGTCAATTTATTTCCGAATATCAATGATTTGTTTTATATTACGGAAATACTGATTACAGACTATTCTTCCAATATCTTTGAGTATAGTCTGATGCGTAAACCGATGCTTTTTTTTGCCTTTGATAAAATTCAGTATTCTTTCTCCAGAGGTTTTCACAGAGATTATGAGGAAGCGGCACCGGGAAAGGTCTGCTACACCTTTGAAGAAATCATGGATGCCTTGGAACAGAAGGACTATGAGTATGAGAAGGTGGAGGAGTATGTGGATCAGCACTTTGATTATATTGACAGCCATGCTTCCGACCGTGTGATTGATTGGATACTTCTGGGTAATATTCCGGAGGATATTCAGGAACAACTGCAACAAATCAGAATGATCAATCGAAGGTTAAGACTGATGAGTTTCCGCTCTTTGAAGGAGCAGGATGAGTAAAATAAACATGCATATATGCTATGCCGTCTGCAAAAAGGCGGTGGAATGGAGGTTACTATGAATATTGCAGCAATTTTTGCCGGCGGTAGAGGGGTGCGTATGGGTTCCGGTATTCCGAAACAGTTCCTGGAAATACATGGGAAACCCGTATTGGTACACACGTTAGAGCTTTTTCAAGAGCATGACATGATTGATAAAATATATATTTCCGTATTGGAGGAATATATCGGCAGGACGCAGAAGCTTGTCAAGCGTTATGATTTGGATAAGGTGGTTTCTATTATTCCCGGTGGAGAGACAGCGCAGGATTCTATTTATAATGCGTTGAAAGAGATTGAGAAAGAAAATGCGGATGATTCTATTGTACTTCTTCACGATGGTGTACGTCCGTTTGTCTCTTACGATACCATCAGACAGAATATTGAGAGTGTGCAGGAACATGGTAATGCCATTACTTGTACAGCATGTTTTGAGACAATCCTATTAAGTAAAGACGGAGATAAAGTGGACTCTGTGCCATATCGTAAAAATACATTTGCTGCACAGGCTCCCCAAAGCTTTTATCTGAAAGATATCATTGCCGCACACGATGAGGTGCGTGCAATCAATCCTACCTACGAAGATATGGTGGATGCATGTACGATTATGACGACTTTGGGTAAGGAAGTAAATATGATTCCGGGTAACCGCGGAAATATTAAGGTAACCACGCCGGAAGATGTATATATGTTCCGCGCGTTATTAAATTATAAAGAGAATGAGCAGACCTTTGGTATTGGTTTGACAAACGGTATTCGCTAATTCAGAAAGCAGATAGAATGGAGGGGACCATGCTGGAAAGTCCGGATAATGAAATTTTACAGGAAGATATCGAGCAGGCAGTGGCGCAGAATCTGCCATTTGATGAGTTAAAAGACAGTCGTGTATTTGTCACAGGTGCAACCGGTCTGATCGGATCACAAGTTATTAAATTTCTGTTGTGCCTTAATCGTCTGAAAAATATGAATATTACGGTAATTGCTTTTGCCCGCAGTAAAGAGAAGGCAAAAAAAGTCTTTCCGTATCTGGAAGAAGAAGATCATCTTACTTTGGCACTGGGAGATATTTCCAACCCTGTGGATTATGCGGGAGAAGTGGACTATATTTTGCACGGTGCCAGTCCCACCAGCTCAAAGTATTTCGTATCAAATCCGGTTGAGACTATAACCACAGCTATGGACGGTACGAGGTATGTGTTGGATTTTGCCAAAGAAAAACAAGTAAAAGGTGTGGTTTATTTATCTTCTTTGGAAGTGTATGGTACTCCTGCAGAGGATGCCGGTATGATTACGGAAAAAGACTACGGATATATAGATCCATTGAGTGTACGCAGCAGTTATTCAGAAGGGAAGCGCATCATAGAGTGTCTGTGTGCATCTTATGCCAAGGAGTACAATGTCCCGGTTAAAGTTGCCAGACTATCCCAAACCTTCGGCGCAGGGGTAGAGTACGATGATGGTCGAGTATTTGCGGAATTTGCCCGGTGTGCTATCGAGGGAAGGAATATCGTCCTTCACACGGAGGGAAAAACTGTCCGCAGTTATTGTTATACTATGGATGCTGTTACCGCATTGCTCACGATTCTTATAAAAGGAAAAACGGGAGAGGCATATAATGTCACCAACATGGATACTGCAATTTCCATTTATGATATGGCGAAGTTGGTATGTGAGCTGCAACCGGAATCAGGTATATCCGTGGAGAAAGACATTCCGGAGGATTTGGCAAGCTTCGGTTATAATCCGGAGATGGTTATCCGTCTGGATGCTACCAGATTGCAGGAACTTGGCTGGCAAGCTACGGTGGATATGCAGGGAATGTATAAGCGACTCATAGCCAGCATGAAATTAGAGAAATAAATTTGCATGACGGTCTGGCTTATCACAGGCTTGGGGCATCGAAAACATATATGCAGAAATGAGGTAAGATTATGGGAATGACAATGACACAAAAAATTCTTGCGGCTCATGCAGGACTTCCTTCCGTAGAGGCGGGACAGCTGATTATGGCAGATCTGGATTTGGTTTTAGCCAATGATATTACCGGTCCGGTTGCCATACATGAGGTACAGAAGTTAAACAAAAAAACAGTATTTGATAAGGATAAAGTAGCGTTGGTGCCGGATCATTTTGCACCGAATAAAGATATTAAATCTGCAGAGCACTGTAAATGTGTAAGAGAATATGCCAAAGAGCATGACATCACTAACTATTTCGAGGTAGGTCAGATGGGTATTGAGCATGCCCTGCTCCCGGAAAAAGGCTTGATCGTTGCCGGTGAGACTTGTATCGGGGCTGACTCTCATACATGTACTTACGGAGCTCTTGGCGCGTTTTCCACAGGTGTGGGAAGCACAGACATGGGTTGTGGCATGATTACCGGGCAGGCATGGTTTAAGGTGCCGTCAGCTATAAAGGTAGTTCTCACGGGAAAACCGTCAAAATGGGTAAGCGGTAAGGATGTCATTTTGCATTTAATCGGTATGATTGGAGTGGACGGTGCACTGTACCGTTCTTTAGAGTTTACAGGAGACGGCGTGGCAAATTTATCCATGGACGATCGCTTTGCTATTGCAAACATGGCAATTGAGGCGGGTGCCAAAAACGGTATTTTCCCGGTAGATGAAAAAACCATCGCATACATGGAAGAACATTCCACAAAGAAGTATACCGTATATGAGGCGGATGAGGATGCAGTATATGATGAGGAATATGTGATTGATTTGGGTACACTGGAACCTACGGTTGCTTTTCCGCATCTTCCTGAAAATACCAAAACGGTTAAGGAGTCAGGAGAGGTAGCTATCGATCAGGTGGTAATCGGTTCCTGTACAAACGGACGTATCGAGGATTTGCGTGTTGCAGCGGAGATTCTGAAAGATAAAAAGGTTGCGGATGGTATCCGTACTATCGTGATACCGGCGACACAGGCAATATATATGCAGGCAATTGAAGAAGGATTGATACAGACCTTTATTCAGGCAGGTGCCATTGTCAGCACACCAACCTGTGGTCCATGTCTGGGTGGATACATGGGTATCCTCGCTGCAGGGGAGAGAGCGGTATCTACTACAAACCGTAATTTTGTAGGTCGTATGGGACATGTGGAATCGGAAGTGTATCTGGCAAGTCCGGCTGTGGCAGCGGCAAGTGCAGTAACAGGAAAAATATCAGAACCGTCTGAGTTGGGCTTATAGTGTGATGGAATGGAGGAAATTATGAAAGCATGTGGAACTGTCCATAAATATGGAGATAATGTAGATACAGATGTAATTATACCGGCAAGATATTTAAATTCTTCCGATCCGGCGGAACTGGCAAAAAGCTGTATGGAAGATATTGATGCGGATTTTGTAAAGAGAGTAAAACCGGGAGATATCATGGTTGCAAATAAAAATTTCGGTTGCGGTTCTTCTCGTGAACATGCACCCATTGCCATTAAGGCATCGGGAATCAGCTGTGTCATTGCAGAGACTTTTGCCAGAATTTTCTATCGCAATGCGATTAATATCGGTCTGCCGATTATCGAGTGCCCGGAAGCGGCTAAAGGGATTGATGCGGGGGACACTGTAGAAATAGATTTTGACAGTGGTATGATATATAACAAGACGAAAGGAACCGAGTATAAGGGGCAGGCTTTTCCGCCGTTTATGCAGAAAATTATTAAGGCAGAGGGTTTGATTAACTATATTAATGAGACAAACTAATGACACAAAAAACTTTTATATTTTTACCTGTATCCTTGGATAATGTGGAAAAATATTTTAATCTTTCATATAAAAACGAGGGATGTTTCATTAGATAAAAACGGAGGTATGGAAATGAGATTACTTGGTGTTTGGAAAAACAAGGTAATTGCAGGCGCATTGTCTATGGCTATGGTGATAGGTACAATGAGCGGGGTATCCTTGTCATTTGGCGACAAGGCGGATGCCGCTGATGCAGACGTTGCAAATTTACGATTGATTTATACATCGGATGTTCATGGTCAGATAACTACTGACGATTTTGAGAATGCCAGTGTTTTGCAAAGGGGTGGATTGTCACGTGCATACACAGTTATTAAAAATGCCAAATCTGAGGTAAATGCAAGTAATTCCATGCTCTTTGATTTAGGTGATGCGTTGTATGATTATACAACAGATTATATTTATAATTCTAATAGTTCTGCCAAACAGCCTGTTTTCACGGCATTATCCAAGATAGGATATGATGCTATGGTGCTGGGAAATCATGATTTTGATATGGACTTAAATTATATTCAAACACAGTTGAAGGGTGCAGGATTGACAGGAAAGATAGTTCTTTCCAATGTGACCGATACCAATACAGGAAAGCATGTCTGGGCAGAAAATAAAATAATTACGAAAAATATTGTGACAGAATCCGGAAAGACGATCTCGGTGAAAGTCGGTCTAATTGGTGAGACGGTGCCGAAGCTTTCTAAGAAAAGGACCAGCTATAAGGGAGTCTTGACAGGTGAGGATATTGTAAACAATGTCAAGAAAGAAGTCACGGCTTTGAAGTCTAAAGGAGCAGACATTATCGTTGTCCTGGCACACTCCGGCATAGGAGAGGAAAAGCCGGAATTAAATGCAGTCAGCGTCGGATATGCATTGACTAAAATTAGCGGTGTGGATGCTGTGTTATGCGGTCATGCTCATAGAGATTTCCCGAATCCGTCAGGTTCATCTTATGATAACCTGCCGGGAGTCAATCTGAAAACCGGTCTTACAAATGGGAAACCACTGATTCAGGTAGTAGACCGTGCCGGCAGTGTAGGTGTGGTGGATTTAAAAATCACACAATCTGGAAATAAGCCCACGATTACAGGTGCTTCTACAGATGTTCGTAAAGTAACTTCAAATATTACTGCGGATCAGACCATAAACAATTGTCTGGGAAGCTGGTCTAAAACATTTATAGCGGATTGCAGCCAGATTCTCAGTGAGGTAGACAGTTCTGCTGATTTGCAAAGCTATTTCGGAACGATGGAAGATACAGATGCGATTCAGCTTTTGAACATGATAAAAATGAGTTATGGATTGAAATATATTAATACTACGGGTACAGCATATAAAAATTTACCGGTAGTAGCAGCGTCTACATATATCAGATATGGTTCCGGTGATGGGAATGATTATGTAGATATTCAAGATGACTTTAAAAAATCCGATATATATAATTTGGTAACTTATAAAACCGGCTTGTATATGTATAAGCTGACGGGAGCGCAAATTAAAGAGTGGCTGGAATGGTCAGCAAGTTGTTATGAGCAGGCGGGAAAGAATGTTCTTCGTGAAGGGGGTACGTTAGATGACACAGATGACCAGGGTTCTGATGAGGTGTCCGGAGCAGCGTTGGAAGTAAACACTAAAACGGAAACGAAAAGTGCTGCCAATCCTCTATTGAATAACGCTTTAAAAACCCTGCCGTCTTTGAGTGACATTTTTGATTATGATTCTTCTAAGCCATTTATGTTTAACATGCAGGAAGATTATATTGATGACTGGTCAAAGTTTTATATCTTTGATGGTCTGGAATATGAGATAGATACCAAGATTGCACCGCGTTATAACGAGGACGGGGATAAAATTAACGATACGAGACGAGTTGTTTCATTGACCAGAAACGGTAAAGCGGTTGCGGATAAGGATAATTTTATCGTGATGACACACGAATTTCCTAAGAGTAACGCAATGTACGATTCTATCAATGCTACAAAAATCATGAATACGCCTACATTGACGTATATGGAGTACATCCAATCCTACATTGAGAAGATATCTATGACCGGAACGATTAAATCAATGAAGGATGATAACTGGAGAGCGATTTATTCCGAAGATTATAATTATCTCGTACAGAGTGGTGTCACTGCAGAGAGATACCTTGGGAAAAAAGATTGGCTGGTTACTTCTCTGGGACGGGGAGAGTTTGATGAGTACTATTTGGTAGACCCGGCGAAGCAGTCATGGACAGATACGACAGGTCCGTGCTTAAATGTAGTTATTCAGAATGAAAGTGAGACGAATAAGAATGTGCCGATAATTATACAGGCTACAGACCGTTCAGGAATTGCATCTATCCGTTATGCAACCGGCAAATATAATGCTGATAATACGATATGGAATACAGCAACAAAGATCAGCGGGAATGTGTTTAACTGCTCTAAAAACGGCACATATACTATTTGTGCTACGGATGGTAAGGGGAATAGAAGTGTCGCGACTGTTAAAGTGCTTAACATCAATAAGAGTATGTTATCTGCGCCGGTGGTAGACACGTTCACCAACCGGAAAAAAGCCATCACCGGTAAAGCGGAGGCTAATGCAAGGGTATATTTCAAAATTGAAGGCGGGGCAACCTATTCAACAGTAGCTACTAAAAAAGGTACATTTTCCTGTAATATTCCCGCACAGAAAGCCGGAAAACGTATCTTTGTGTACGTGGTCGACAGTAAGGGAATGACGAGTTCCCGGACAATAGTTACAGTAAAACGTACCGGACCAAATAAACCGACTTTGAACAAGGTATATACAAATAAGCTGACCGTTACCGGTAACGTAAATGATACGTATGCGTATCCGATGGTTTTGGTGGATAACAAAACAGTTTACGTTGCCAATAAGAATGTAAAAGCATTATATCTTAAATCAGGATTTTACAGTAAGAAATACAAGGTAAAGATAGGTAATTTTCAGCAGACGAAAGCCGGGAAATTTACATTGACTTTGTCAAGTTATCTGAAAGCTAATACAAGTGTGAAGTTGAGGACAGTGGATTCGGTTTCCCGAGAAAGCTTGTTGAATTCTACCAAAACTGTACAGGCAAAACCGATAAAGCCTACGACGAGTGTGGTAAAAAATAACTCTAAAAAGGTGAAAGTATATACGTCTGAAATATGTACTAAAGCAGCCGTAAAGATTGGAAAGAAAACGTACACGACTAAGCAGAAGACATACAATACAAAAAAGAAGAAATATTGTTTTACGATTAAAATTCCGCGTACGGATTCTACTACCTTGATGAAGGTGTTTACGGTAAATGCAAAGGGACGTGGCAGTGCCTTGACAATATATCCTGTTCAGAAAGTGCCTGACACTCCGAGAATTATTACTGCTGATGCTGGTAAAACAAAAGTGACGGGTACGGTAAATCTGGTAGGAGCAAAGAAGAATAAAACACCTACGGTTTCCAACACAAAGACAAAAGTGGTGCTCAAAATGGGCGAAAAGGAATATAAGGCAAAGATTAAGAAAGATGGTACATTTTCCGTAAAGGTACCAAAGCTTAAGGCGGGAGATAAGTTTACTCTTACTGCCAGTAACCGCGCAGGAAAAAGTAAATCGCTTACTGTCAAGATTAAGAAGAAAAAGTCTGGGAAGAAGACCAATAAGACTGATGATAAGGATAGTAAGGACAAGAGCGCAGACAAAACAAACAGTAAATCTACTAAAAAATAAGAGAAAGTTATTGGCAAATTAACTGACAACAAAAACCTCTTCCCAAAAGGGAAGAGGTTTTTGTTGTATAAGAAAGTTTTTCTTGCATCACATACATACTTGGATTGGCTCTTTTTATATTTCGAGCCTTCCAAAAATATATAGTCATTTTTGTTACATTTGTATATTGAGATTCTATTTGCTGTATTATATAATCGCATTAAAAGTACATATATCTATTGATTCTATGATTCTTTAGAGTATCTGATTATGACGGATGGTTTTGAGTACACCGAATCATTCTGTTATCTTGGCATGGTAACTTTAGTCATGCTATCTATTGAAATTCCCTATGACAGATAAACAGGAAAATGCCGGTGTGTCCTGTATTCTTTCATGAATTCATTGTGTCGAACAATTAGTTTGTAAACTGATATAAACTAATTATAAAGAAAGTATTGTGTTTTTGTTGTTATGTGTTGTATAATAGGAGGAAATATAATGGGAAAAAGTGAAAATGCATTTATACCTTTTCTGAAACAGGCAAAAGAGTTTGCAGACCTGTTCAATGGTTTCATCTTCGGCGGTGCACAGGTTATCCTTCCGGAAAATCTGTCATCACTATCGGAATCCCTGCGGAGCATTCTTCGGGACAAGACAGGTGCTTTTGACACCGTTGTACGGCATCGGGACATCGGCATGATGGCGACCATCGGGACAATCCGGATTTTACTGGTGTGCGCTGTAGAGTACCAGACCTATCTGGATTATTCATTGCCCCATAGAGTCATGGAATATGAAGCAATGGAGTATCATGAGCAATTGGAGAATATTGTCAGTGAAAACAGAAGCAACCGGAAACTGCCCTCAAAGTATTTCATCAGTGGGGTGACACTGGAGGATAAGCTCATTCCGGTGATTACGATTGTTGTGTATTCCGGGAATGAAAAGTGGGAAGGGGCACGCTGTCTGCATGATTTCCTGGAGTTGGACGGGATTCCTGAGGACGCCCTTCCATACATAGGGAACTGGCCGCTAAACATGCTTGACTTAAATGAGCCAATAGACTCTTCAAAATACCACTCAGATTTGAGGCTGTTGTTTGAACTGGCAAAACGCAGGAAGGATAAAAGAGCGATACTGGACTATATCAGGAAACACGAAGAGTTCAAAAAACTGGGAAAGCTTACCTGTTACATGCTTTCTCAATATCTAAATGTAAACATCGAACCGGATGCTTACAAAAATACAGACAAGGGAGGAATCAATATGTGTAATGCGATTCAAGAGCTGATGGAGGATGCACGGTTGGAGGGAATGGAAGAAGGCAGGACTCTGGGAGAACATGAGCATCTAATGCGTCAAATCCAATTAAAATACGACAAAGGCAAGAACCTTAATCAGATTGCCGACGAATGTGAGACCACAGAGGAAAACATTCTTTCTATTATGGAAGAAATGAATTTGGCGTTCTGATATTAATATCTTGTGTCACTATTTTCTTTTGACTTAGGTATTCCGTTTCGCCTTATATAATCAAAGGGCACACCGAAAATCTTTATCGAGCAGAACAACGCGATAGCGATAGTTACCGGAATTGACAACCACATATGGTAAGCCGGGCATAATTCGGCAAGTACATTGATCATATCTGCTTTGTGCACGAGGAGCATCAATACAACAAAATGCAGTGCATATATCTGTAATGAGCGGTTACCTGTCAATGTCAGTATTTTAGATTTGTTTGGTATGATGGCGATAAAGCATGCGCTGACGAGGGCTGAAACAAAATAGTAGCAGAAGCGTATCAGTCCACCGTAATCAGCATATTCTTCCCCTAGTGAACTGAAAGGATTTCTTCCCGTAAGGAGTGGACGAATCCAATATATTTCATCGCCCTGAGCGCATACAATAAGCACAGATATGACAAGTACCGCTGCTGCGCTAATGCGTATCCATATATTCAGAAATGCCTTCTCCAGACTTTCGGGCTCAAAGCAATATCCCAAATAGAAAAACGGGAAAAATACAATTGTCCGGGAGAGGGTAAGGAAATCCCCGATGGAAGGATCGTAACCTATAAAGCATGCCAGAGTGATGCTGCATATCATGACATATTTTTTGTTTACATTGCGAAGTGCTATTGTTATCAGGTAATAATAGAATAAAACAAGGCAATACCACTGCGCACCATCATCTGTAAAAAAATGTGTCGTAAATTCCTGTTTTGCTATTATCATCGTTACGCGCCGGATAATGATGATAAAGAAATACAGTACCAGAAACGGAACGACCTTTTTATAATTCTTTTCTCTTACCGTTTTTTTACTAAACAGACCGGAAACAAAAAGAAAAAGCGGCATATGAAAAGTAGAGATTAAAAGAAACATAATCCGTGCATCTTTGAAATCGCTGGTATACAGATTGAGGACATGTCCGAGGACTACCAAAAATATTAGAGCTCCTTTGACGTTATCCCACTTTCCTATGCGAACTGAATTACTCATTCTCGTCCTCCTTTGATGTATTCTGATAAACAGTCAGTATTTAGCATGATAGCACGGTCTGTTGTAATGACTGTCTTACGTTCGACTAGTATAAAAACCTACCAAACAATAATAATACATGTATCAGTATAAATCAAGAAAAGTTGTAAAGAATTATGTATAGTTTAAGAGTTATTTGGAGTGCTTGATACAAGGTCTGTCCGGTATTGAAAAAAAAACAGACAAATGATATAATAAACGCGCAGTGTGCGTGTATTATATCATGCACAGTAAAGTATGATATAATACGCTCTGTGTGATGGAATATACATACGGGGGTGTGTCGGTAGCATTTGATTACATAAGACAGATTGTAAAATTATACTCAATAAGATAGAGGGGCAGGAATAATGAAGATTTCCTATTTAGTTGAAAAATTATCGAGTGGTAGACAGCATTTATCACAATCAAATAAAAAACACAGACTTCTCCAATATTATGTGCTCTACACGGTACTGTTTGTATTTGTGTGCTTTATGGTTTTTTGTTGGTATTTCTTTACCGGAAGAACATTTATTTGGCAATTAGATGGCTGGGAACAGCATTATAAGGCTTTGGTACGTTATGCTCAATATTTGAATTCCATCATTAATGAACTGCTGTACAACCATCGTTTTGTTTTGCCAGAGTGGGATTTTGCTATCGGAGAAGGAAATGATATTCTTCACTCCCTTCACTATTATGTCATCGGAGACCCGTTTACATTGTTGTCGTTTTTAGTCCCTTCTCGCTATATGTGGATCTATTACGATTTCATGGTATTATTTCGTCTATATCTGGCAGGTATTGCCTTTTCCTGGCTTTGCTTTTATACAAAGAAAGACATTGGAGGATATGCGGTTATGGCAGGTGCATTGTCCTATGTATTCTGTTACTGGGCAATTTACAATGTAAATCGTCATCCGTACTTTCTAAATCCAATGATATATTTTCCCCTCATTATCCTTGGTATTGAGAAAGTTTTGAAAAAAGAAAGAGCCTATTTACTGATTATATCTGTGTTTCTTGCGGCAATTAGTAACTTCTATTACTACTATGTCATTGTACTTTTGACAGTTGCCTATGTAGCAATACGATTTCTCGTAGAATATAAGACGGATATTCGCTCCATGCTCAGCGCACTTTTGCGAATAGCCGGCAGCTCCATTCTTGGTTCAGTTATAGGCGGTGTTATTTTGCTTCCTGTCATGTTTGCTTTCTTGAATGATTCGCGGATGGATTCCGGGAATGCCAGACATTTGGTATATCCGTTGTCTTATTATAGCGGATTATTGGGGGTTTTCTTTTCCGGAAACGGGAGTTATTGGTTGTGTCTGGGCTATGCCGCTCCTGTGATACTCGCTATTTTCCTGCTCTTTATGCGTAAACGGCAGCATCAGCTGTTGAAGATTTGTTTTCTGGCATGTTCGCTCATTATCTTGATTCCGGCATTTGGTCAGGTTTTAAATGGAATGTCTTATATGAGTAATAAATGGTGTTGGGCATTTGCACTCCTGTGTGCTTATGTTTTTACTGTGATGTGGCAGGAATTGATGGAACTGAAAATACAGGATGCTGCAAAACTGGCATTGTTTTTAAGTTTATGTTTTCTGGGACTGCTTATGTTCGAATACTCCCGTACGACAGTCGCATTTGCCGGTATTGGGATAGCATTCATATTTTTAATAGTTATTTTTCCGTTTCAACTTGAAGAACCGCAGGTTGAACTGTGGAAAAAATGGAAACAGGTAGTTGCCATCGCCTTGGTGATTATAGCCGTTGCTAATGTCAGTTTTTTCAAAAATGCATCATCTACAGATAATTATGCAGATGAAGCTAAGACCGTAAAAGATATGGAAGAACAGTTTATGCTGACGGAGACAAATGCTGTTGAATCACTTGCAGAGGCTGATGGTACAACCAAATTCTATCGCTTTTCGGGTCGGGGTACTTCGCGAAATGCGGGATTGATGAAAAATATGTCCAATACAAATTATTATTGGAGCATATCCAATCCTTATATAGATGATTTTCGAAACACGATGCAAATGCGCGAGCCATTATTTCAACTATATCAGGGATATGATGATAGGACGGCACTTCTGGCATTGAGCTCTGTGAAATATTTTGTAGTACCGGATAGTGCCAAAGTGTTAGTACCATACGGCTTTGCTTATGTGGACAGCATTAATGTAAAAGAGAATATAACGGACGAAGCAAAATCACATCTTCTTGAGGAGTTAGGAACAGAGGAATTATCGGATTCCCAAATTAAAGTGATAGAAGAGGCGACTGCATCAACTTATCAAATCTACCGGAATACAATGGCGTTACCTATTGCTTATGGGTATAATGCTATCATCAGTGAGGATGAATGGGACAGGCTTTCTGAAGTAGAGAAGCAGGAGGCAATGCTTCAATCGGTTCTGCTTGACGGATATGACGGTGAAACACAGGATGATGAAGTTGATTGCAGCAGCAGGTCGCTTGATTACTCCATAGAGTGTGACGGTACCGGTGTTTCACTAGAGGATAGCAGTTTTGTGGTTACGGAAGAAAATGCGACTGCCACTATTAAATTTGAAGGGGTTGAGGATAGTGAAACATACTTTTCAATCAATGGTCTTGATTTTGACGGTGTTTCCACCTACGAGTTGTATTTTGGGAGTGGACGGTACGATCCGCTGAATTTGTTTTCGGAAACCCGCTGGAATCTTTTGCCCTATACAGAACGTGAAGCTGCAGAGAAAGAGCGTCTTTTTTGGTCGGAACCCGTCGAAGCAAATTTGGTGCTGCAATCTTCTGTCGGTGTAACTAAAATGATTAATTATCTTGCATGTGATCACAGCAGTTACAATGACCGTCATGATTTTACGGTGAATCTTGATTATACGGAGGATGCTGTGAAATCTATTACCGTCACCTTTTCTGCTGTTGGAGTCTACTCGTATGATTCCATACGGATTATCTGCCAGCCGATGGACAGCTATTCGAAACAGGTGTCAGCTTTGAAAAAAACAAAGCTTACAAAGGAGAAAGTTGGTACAGATACCATCAGCGGAACAGTTTCTCTGGATGAGCCGAAGATACTCTGCTTATCTGTTCCTTACTCCGAAGGATGGACCGCCTATGTAGATGGAGAAGAAACAAAACTCTACCGGGCTAATATAAAAAATATGGCATTGATGCTTGATGAAGGTAAACACAAAGTAAAGCTGGTATACCATACACCGTTTCTCAGGATGGGAGCGGGATTATCTGCTATGGGTGTTGCTGTTTTTGTTATGTTGTTACTAATTGATATACTAAAAAAGCGAAAATTACCAGGAGCCAAAAGGAGTGAGTCACTATGATTTCTATCATTGTACCATGCTTTAATGAGCAGGAATCTTTGCCGTTGTTTTATGAAGAGGCAAAGAAGGTCCTGGAAGGGATCGAACAGTCTTATGAAATGTTATTTGTGAATGACGGTTCGTCAGATGGGACGCTTGATATTCTTCGCGAACTGTCTGAAAAAGATACCGCAGTCAAATACTTATCTTTCTCGCGCAACTTTGGTAAGGAATCTGCCATGTATGCCGGTCTTCAGCATGCGAAAGGCGATTATGTGGTGATGATGGATGCTGATCTTCAGCACCCGCCGGCTATGCTGGAAGAAATGTATCTTGCCATTAAAGAGGAGGGATATGATGTGGTGGCAGCCAGACGCGTATCCCGAAAGGGGGAGCCACTCATACGGTCCTTATTTTCAAGGTGTTTCTACCGCATTATCAATAAGATATCCAGTGCGGAGTTTGTGGATGGCGCTTCGGATTTTCGTATGTTTTCTCGGAAAGTAGTGGATGCCATGGTGGAGATGGGAGAGTATAACCGGTTCTTAAAGGGAATTTTTGGCTGGGTGGGCTTCAAAACCAAATGGGTTCCCTATGAAAATGTAGAGCGGGTAGCAGGAGGGACCAGCTGGTCTTTTTGGAAGCTTTTTCTCTATTCTTTAGAAGGTATTATTGCATTTTCTACGGTTCCGCTGGGAATTATTTCCATAATCGGAGTGATGTTTTTCGTAGTTGCCTTTGTTTGGATGATTGGCATCATAGTGAGGACTCTTATTTGGGGTGACCCTGTGGCAGGTTTTCCGACCTTGGCATGTATGCTGTTACTGATTGGCGGTTCTATTCAGTTGTCGTT
The DNA here is from genome assembly GCA_022510685.1 of Lachnospiraceae bacterium. GTDB lineage: Bacteria > Bacillota > Clostridia > Lachnospirales > Lachnospiraceae > Butyribacter. The sequence continues at coordinate 110,793 of JAFLTA010000002.1, forward strand.
AGGAATCATCGGGCAGTATCTGGCAAAGACCTACCTGGAGACGAAACGTCGACCACATTACATTATAGCGGAAACCAATGAGAGAAAGCAAAACGAGGATAAACAGGTATGAAACGTATTCGAGATTTTTTAAAATCACATCGGGAACCAATATCCTATCTATTCTGGGGGGTTATGACAACCATAGTCAGCTGGGGAACATACAGTCTTTTTGTGACAGTCACGAAATCTGTCATTATTGCAAACGTGCTATCGTGGATTTGTGCGATACTGTTTGCCTTTGTCACGAATAAACTGTGGGTATTCCGGAGCATGAGTTGGTCTCCGGATACGGTATTGACAGAATTGTGGACATTTGTTGCAGCCCGAATTGCAACCGGATTTTTGGAAATCGCAGGCGTTCCTTTTCTTATAAATATTGGCATGAACCAGAGGATATTAGGTATAGAGGGAATGGTGGCAAAAGTTTTTGTCAGTGTTGTGGTAGTCATACTAAATTATGTATTAAGTAAACTTCTGGTGTTTAGGAATGACGGTGTGTCCGAAAAAATTAACAGTAAGTAACAATGTTCATAAATGGAGAAAAATTATGTGGATTGCAGATGAATGGGAAGATTATGAGGTACTTGATACTTCAGGCGGTGAAAAACTGGAGCGTTGGGGGGATTATATTTTGGTGCGCCCAGATCCTCAGGTAATCTGGAATACTCCCCGCAAAGAGTCCGGATGGAAGAAAAAAAACGGACATTACCATCGAAGTAATCGTGGTGGCGGGGAATGGGAATTTTTCGATTTGCCAAAGACATGGAGTATCAGATACAAAGAATTGACATTTCATCTTCAGCCTTTTCAGTTTAAGCATACGGGATTATTTCCGGAGCAGGCGGTCAACTGGGAGTGGTTTGGCGCAAAAATCCATGGGGCAAATCGTCCTGTGAAAGTTCTCAATTTATTTGCTTATACGGGAGGGGCAACATTGGCGGCAGCGGCAGCAGGTGCAAGCGTTACCCATGTGGATGCCTCCAAGGGCATGGTGACATGGGCGAAGGAGAATGCAGCGGCTTCCGGTCTGGCTGACAGACCGATTCGCTGGCTGGTGGATGACTGTGTAAAATTTGTAGAGCGGGAAATTCGTCGTGGCAATAAATATGACGGAATTATCATGGACCCTCCCTCCTATGGCAGAGGACCAAAGGGAGAAATATGGAAAATAGAGGAAAAGATTTATCCGCTTATTCAGTTATGTACGGAAATACTGGCAGAAGATGCACTGTTTTTTTTGATTAATTCTTATACGACAGGATTGCAACCGGCAGTGTTGTCGTATATGATGAATACGGAAATCGTAAGTCGCTTTGGCGGACATGTGGATGCACAGGAGATTGGGCTGCCGGTTAGCAGTAATGGACTGATACTTCCCTGTGGTGCTTCAGGACGTTGGGAGAAATAACTGGTTATAGAGAAAAGAGGATGTTGTATATTGGATAATAAGCGTAAAATCAAGAAGATTGCCACCATTATCATTCTGGTGGTATTCCTTGTGATCGGACTATCCGGTCTGAGGATTCGCTCTGTGGGGCAGTATCGGCAGGAGCAGAAGCAGTTGGCGAAGGAAATCCTCGTGGATGAGTCCTCCGGGACGGACGCATCGACAGAAGTCGAAACGAATACACCTGAACCGGATAAATCAGCTGTTCAGGAAAGTGATTCCAAGGGTAGTACGGCTTCTTCGGATAAAGGAAAAAGTTCCGGAGATGAGACCGGTTCCGCTGATAGGAATGGCAAGAGTTCTGATGGTACGGGAAGTTCTTCGGGTAAAAGTAAGAGTTCCGGAGGTACGGCAAGTTCTTCCGGCAAAAGTAAAAGTTCCGGAGGTACGGCAAATTCTTCCGTTAAAAGTAAGGGTTCCTATACAAAAGCAAGTTCTTCCGGCAAAGGGAAAGCTACGAAAAAGCCGGCAACAGCAAAGCCGGAAAGTCGTGCCACACAAACACCTTCCAGGTCAGACGGCAGCTCTGTCTGTTCTATAACGATTCGCTGTGACAGTCTGCTAAAGCACTGGGATGATTTGAGTGATAGTGTGAAAAAAAAGGTTCCGGAAAGCGGATTTATATTGCGGAAAACCAATGTGAAAGTGACGAATTCGGATACGGCATTTTCCATTTTGCAAAAAGTATGCAAAGCAAAAAATATTGCGTTGGATGCGGAGTATAGTAATGTGTTTTCCACAGAATATATTCAAGGAATTGGCTACCTGTATGAAAAAGAAGCAGGGGATATGAGCGGATGGCTGTACAGGGTAAATGGGAAAATACCAAATTATGGTTCTTCCGGATATCAATTGCAGGCAGGGGATGATGTAGAATGGGTATACACCTATACAGGAGAATGGGAATAGAACGAAAACAGATATATATGTAGCAGGGAATAGACAGGAGGAAAAATGCAGAGGTCAGTATTTGAGACATATCATCCATGGGTGGTGTTTGGATATTTGGTTGCAGTGCTTATTGTGACGATGTCCGGTATGCATCCGGGAATGATTTTTACGTCCTTTGCCGTCTCTTTTGTCTATTCCCTTTTTTTGTACGGAAAAACGATATGGAAGCGCAGTTTGTTTGTGGGGATTCCCGTGGCAGTATTTGCGATGGGCATCCTGCCTCTGTTTCGCCATAATGGCGTCACACCGTTGTTTTACATCAATGATATGGCTGTTACGTTGGAGAGTATTATTTTTGGCGGCATGATGACACTGTTGCTTCTGGCGGTTTTGCAATGGTTTTATGTCTGGAATGCGTTGTTGGGGCAGGAGAAATTATTATATCTGATAGGAAGGGCGATGCCGTCTGTGGCGTTAGTCATCAGTATGACATTACGTTTGCTACCGCTTATGGGAAAACGCTTGCAGGATATCCGGGAGGGAAACCGGGGGTTGGAAGGGCGTCCGGCGCATGGAATCAGAGGAGGGCTGCAGGATTTATCTGTATTGGTATCATGGTCGTTGGAGGATTCGCTGGAGACCTCCATGATTATGGAGACACGAGGTTACGGGATTAAAAGACGAACTTCTTTTCATTTGTATCGGTGGCGGATGAGGGATGTAATGTGGCTTACAGGGATTCTTTTGCTCTTTATAGCTGTACTTATACAAATGTCAGAGGGATTTACTGACTGGGCATATTTTCCGGAGCTGGTTTGGGAGAAGCGACCCGTTCGGATTGGTGTTTGTATGCTGTCATTTGGTATGCTTGCCGGAATCCCTTTTTTTACTGACATGGTATATCGGTTGAAACGAAATGTGGGAGAAAGACGCTTTCGGACGGAGGACTTTTCGGAGAGAGAGATTGAATATTTGCACGGAATATACGGGAAGGAGGACTAGCATGGCATTGTTACGGTTTGAAAGAGTGAACTTTTGTTATCCGGAAAGCGAAAAACAAGTGCTTAAAGAAGTGTTTTTTTCCATTGAGCAGGGAGAGTTCGTGTTGCTGTGCGGGGCTTCCGGATGCGGAAAAACAACACTGTTGCGTCATGTCTTGAAAAGTCAGATTCCTGTGGGAACCGGAGACGGAGAAATGATTTTTGACGGAAACGATATTGAGCGAATGCCGGATGAGGAGGCTGCAAGACGTATCTCCTTCGTGGGGCAGGATCCGGAAGCGTCCGTAATTACCGAAACGGTATGGCAGGAGCTTGCATTTGGCTTGGAGAGTTTGGGGACTCCGGTGGAACAAATGAGGAGACGGACGGCAGAGATAGCGGAGTATTTCGGACTGGGAAAGTTGTTTCGCAGGAACACGGCTGAATTATCCGGAGGACAAAAACAGCTTTTGCAGTTGGCATCAGCGATGGTGATGCAGCCGGAATTGCTGGTGTTGGATGAGCCTACGTCTCAGCTGGATCCTATTGGGGCAGGACGTTTTTTAGAGACTCTGGTTAAGCTAAACCGGGATTTTGGCGTAACCATACTACTATCAGAACAACGGTTGGAGGGTGTGCTGCCTCTCGCAGATAAGGTGTTGGTTATGGATGAAGGTCAGGTTGAAGTTTGTACTCCGAGGGAATGTAGTATGCTTTTGCAGGAAAAAGGGAGTGCAGTTTTATCTGCGTTACCTGTAGCAAGTCGTGTGGCAATGGAGTGGAAGGGGACAATGTACGGCAAGTCGACACCAAAACAGGAATCTATTCCCCTTACTATACGTGAGGGACAAATGTGGCTGAGAAAACAGAGGAATGTTATAAATGAAAAAAGAAAAAAAGATTTCTCTGTCCGAGATGATAAAACGGAAATAAATATGGAGAGCAAGGAAAATGTTCTTATACAGACGAGGCATATATCTTTTGCTTACAATAAAGGGGAACTCATCCTGCGTGACTTTAACTGGAAATTGCAAAAAGGCAGTATATATTGTATTCTTGGAAGCAATGGTTCGGGGAAAAGTACACTCCTTAAACTGCTTGCCGGTATTTATAAACCACAGGGTGGCAGAATCATTTCTAAGGCGCGGATCATTTATCTGCCACAGAATCCTAAGGCTGTGTTTTCAGATATTTCCGTGGAGGAAGAGTTGGCTCAGTTTTTATTGCGGAAACAGTTATCGCAAAAGGAAATGATAGATAAAACGGAGGAAATGTTAGCGTTTATGGATTTGACAAAGGTGCGTAACAACCATCCCTATGATTTAAGTGGTGGTCAGGCACAGCGTCTGGCAATTGCCAAAGCGTTACTTACGGAGCCTGAAATTCTTTTGCTGGATGAGCCTACTAAAGGGTTGGATGCTGCGTTTAAGAAGACATTGGGAAAGTATTTGCAGAAAATGACAGACAGGGGGATTACCGTTGTTCTGGTTTCCCATGATTTGGAATTTTGTGCAGAATATTCGACCCATTGTGGATTGTTGTTTGATGGCGAGATGATTTGTCAGGGATACACCGAAGAATTTTTCCGGGATAATTATTTTTACGTTCCTGCCGCCACACGGATGGCAGATGGTATCTGGGAGGATGTGCTGACAGGAGAAGATATTGTTAAGAAGTTAAGTTTAGATAGTAACTTTTTGTAATAGGACCGGAAGAATAGGAGAATGTGCATGAAAAGAAACCGTGATGTCTCTTATAGGAGGCACTATCAGCCGGAAGTGGAACGAAAAAAGCGTCTGGTACGTAATCTGTGTCTGTTGGGGGTCATTGTTTTACTATTGGCTTGTTTATTTTTGTTCTCTCAATTGGCTTACATGAATACCCATTATCTGCTTGTGAGTGTATTTGTTCTCGCTGGAGGGCTTTTGCCTGTATTTGTCAGTTTTGAACAGAGGAGACCTCAGGCACGGGAAGTGGTTCTGTTGGCAGTGATGACTGCTCTGTGCGTGGGTGTGAATGTACTTTGCAGTCACACCATACCCCTTCATGCAGGAACCATGCTTGTCATTTTGACCGGAATTGCACTGGGGCCGGAGGCGGGATTTCTCGTGGGAGCTTTGGGGCGTCTGGTTTGTAATTTCTTTGACGGACAGGGTCCATGGACACCGTGGCAAATGTTGACGTGGGGGCTGCTGGGGCTGTTGGCAGGACTTGTGTTTTATAGAGGAGGCAGTCGAAGGAAAAGGATAGATGGGAATGGGGTGTTTGGCAGAAACCCTAATTCGGATGGGAAGGAGAAGAAGAGTATTTCTTTGCGGGAAAGTATTTTATGTATGACCGTATTTACTTTTTTAAGTGTATTTATCATTTATGGAGGTGTGATGAATTTAGCAGCGTGGCTTATGAGTCATGCCATGAGTCCTACGGATACACCGTTGACCTTGGAAGAACTGCTTGTAATTTATGTGACAGGTGCTCCCTATGATATACTTCATGGGGCAGGAGCGGCAATCTGCATGTTTTTGTTTGGGGATATCCTTCTACAGAAAATAAGACGGGTACAAATCAAATTTGGTATCTATATTGGCTAACCCAATGCCACATCCAACACCATCATCAGTACAAACCCTGCTGCTACACCGATAGTCGCAATATTTGTCTGATTACCTGACTGGGATTCCGGAATCAACTCCTCTACCACTACATATATCATTGCTCCGGCAGCAAACGCCAGCAGATACGGCAAAACCGGCAGAATTGTCCGAGTTAGTAATATCGTAACAAGTGCTGCCACCGGCTCAGTCACTCCGGATAGAAACGCATATCCAAATGCTTTTTTCTTTGTTGCGCCTGCACCGTGTAAGGGCATGGAAATAATTGCTCCTTCCGGTATATTTTGAATTGCAATGCCAACTGCCAGCACAAACGCTCCGGCAAAACTGATTCCTGTATTGCCCATCATTGCCCCGGCAAAACTTACTCCCACTGCCATTCCCTCCGGTATATTGTGTAAAGTTACCGCAAATACCAACATGGCAATTTTACTTCTGCTGGTTTTAACTCTCTTTGCCTGATCATCACTAACTTTATCAATATGTAGATGGCGTATCACGCTGTCTAATAAGAGTAAAAAAGACATTCCCAGCAGAAATCCCACTGTAGCAGGAACCCACGGGATTTTTCCCTGTTCTGTAGATAAATCTATAGCAGGAATCAGCAGCGACCATACAGAGGCAGCAATCATAACTCCTGCCGCAAAGCCAAGCAACAGCTTTTCCAATTGGCGTAGTATTTCTTTTTTTATCAGGAATACCATGGCGGCTCCCACAGTGGTTCCCAGCAGAGGAGTTATAATTCCTGTAAATAGCTGCATCACATACTTCTTTCCAAAAGTCTCTTATAATTATTCTATGCAGATATGATAGAGTGGTGCATATTAAGGATGGGGTGGACAAAAAAAATTAGCATGATATAATAAACGCAAAAGCAACGTTTATCTTGTGAGAACTTCGTTCTCAATATGCGCAGAAACCTTGCGCAGTGTA
>JAFLTA010000020.1 GCA_022510685.1 Lachnospiraceae bacterium
ACAAAAACAAACACGACTGTGCAACTCACCTCACAGAATAAAACAATGTTATTAGATAATATACGACAGGTGCCGTAAAAATAATACTATCAAAGCGGTCTAATATGCCTCCGTGCCCCGGAATCAGTTTTCCATAATCCTTTATGTCGTGATTTCTTTTTATTGCTGATGCTGCCAAATCTCCGATTTGGGAAATCACGGAAGATACCGCTCCAATCACTGCAAACTCCCACCACAACATAGTGTTATCACGATAACAGAAAAGGGCAAACAAAAACCCTATGAGTGCCGCTCCCGCAATACCACCGACACAACCTTCTATCGTTTTATTCGGACTGAGCGTGGACGGCATTTTGTGTTTTCCAATCAACTTTCCCACACAATAAGCACAGGTATCTGAGCCCCATGCGCCAACATATATTAACCATACAAGGAGAACGCCTCCCTCCAAAAAGCGCACCTGGAATACATAGGACAGCATAACACTCACATAAATCAGACCAAAATACACCATAACAATCTGCTCACTGCGATACTTGGGATACGCTATCACATAACACGCCATCATTAGCATTAACGAAAGGACAAGTATCATTAACAACCACTCGTGCTTACCCTGCGCCAGCAAAATATCCACTCCGACACTGGTCACATATCCCAAAATCGCCGGCATGCTTTTTTGCATACCCACCGCCCGGTATAATTCAAACAGTCCCATGACAGATATGACCGTGATCACCCCGAATAATGGTGCTCCCCCCACTATCATTAAGGCAATGGTGATGACCATTAATACAATTCCACTTCCTAGCCTTGTCCAAAACATGGTTTCCTCCATTCACACATTTCCATTTTCTATTTGACACCACCAAATCGTCGGTCTCTCTGCTGATAATATGCTACTGCCTTCTCCAATTCCTTTTTATCAAAATCCGGCCACAGTACGTCAGTAAAATAAAACTCCGTATAAGCCATCTGCCACAACAAATAATTGGATAAACGCTGTTCTCCGCTGGTGCGTATCATCAAATCCGGATCCGGTATTCCTTTGGTATCCAAATAGGAATTAAACACATCTTCCTCAATATTCTCCGGTTTCAAAATCCCTTCCTGCATATCCTGTCCCATTTTACGTACAGCGCGTAAAATTTCGTCTCGACTTCCATAGTTTAAAGCCACCTGAAAATGTAATCCCGTATTTTTTGCCGAAAAGGTTTCCAATTCCTTTATCTGTTCCTGCAAATCCTGTGCCAGTCCTGTAATATCTCCAATCACCCGCACCTGCATATTATTTTTCTCGCTGGTCTTTAAACAGTCCTTCAGATAACTGTATAAAAGCTTCATTAAGGCATCCACTTCTTCCTTGGGACGGGACCAGTTTTCTGTGGAAAATGCATACATTGTCACATATTCAATCCCCATATTCCATGCCGCAGAACATATTTTTTCTACATTTTTGCTTCCCGCTGCATGCCCGGCATTTCTCGGAAGAAAACGTTTTTTTGCCCACCTTCCGTTTCCATCCAAAATAATAGCCACATGCCTGGGTATTGGTTTTATGTCCTCTGCCATATCAATTTATCCTCCGTACCCCTAAAGGGTAAAGTAGGGACAGACTGATTACAGTCTATCCCCGTCTAAAGACTCAAGCAAACAATTTAATAACGTATCTGACCATGACTAAACCGTCATAATCTCCTTGGATTTTGTTTCAATCATCTCATCAATTTTTTTGACATATTGGTCGGTAAGCTTTTGTACCTTTGCTTCTCCGTCCTTCTGTTCATCCTCAGAAATCTCATTCGCCTTCTGCTCTTTTTTAATATAGTCGTTGGCGTCTCTTCGGATATTGCGGATTGCCACCTTGGCATCCTCACCCTTCTTTTTCACATCCTTGGCAAGCTCTTTACGGCGATCCTCCGTAAGCTCCGGAAACGTTAAGCGAATGGCTTTTCCATCATTGTTTGGCGTCAGCCCCAAATCAGAAACCAAAATAGCTTTCTCAATTTCTTTAATCATACTGGCTTCCCATGGTTGAATTACCAATGTGCGTGCTTCTGATACAGAAATATTTGCAACAGACTGTAACGTGGCAGGCTGTCCATAGTATTCCACCGAAACATTGTCCAGCACATGAGGATTCGCACGACCTGCACGAATCGTTGTATATTCATTTGCCAGACTGTCAATTGTCTTATTCATTTTTTCTTCATATTGTCCTAATTCTATGCTCATATTAACCTCATTCCTGCGCTTGCCACGCCTGTAAGTACTACGCTTCTACAAGGGTTCCTGCAGTCGTCCCCATCGCCGTATTGACAATGCTGTTCTCCTCATTTAACCCAAATATCATCATAGGCATATGATTTTCCATACATAGCACAGCTGCCGCCAAATCTATCACACCTAAACGCTCATTGACTACATCCTCTATGGATATGGTATCATATTTCTTTGCCTGAGGATTCACTGCCGGATCCGAATCGTAGACACCATCAATGGACTTACCTGACAAAATCACATCAGCCTCAATCTCAATAGCACGAAGTACTGTAGCTGTATCCGTAGAAAAATACGGATGTCCCGTGCCTCCGGCAAAGAAAACAACTTCACCGTTTTCTAATCTTTCCAATGCCTTATCTTTAGAAAACAGGTCTGTAAAAGCACCGCACACGAACGGTGTCATCACACTCGTCTGCAATCCCACATAGCGAAATATATCAGAAACATATACGCAATTCATCACTGTAGCCAGCATACCAATCTGATCCGCCTTTGCACGGTCAATCGTCTGACTGGTACGACCACGCCAGAAATTGCCGCCTCCGGTCACAATCGCCACCTGTACGCCATCTTCTATCAGTTCTTTCACTTGCCTCGCCACTTCTAAACAGGTAGCTTCATCAAATCCCGTTTTTGCCGGACCTGCCAATGCCTCCCCGCTCAATTTCAGCAGCACTCTCTTATACTTTGCCATACTGTTTCCAAATTCCCTTCAACAGATTTATTTGTCGCTCTTATCTTCTTTTTTATCATCCTTATCAGCTTTGTCATCTTTATCTGCTTTGTCATCCTGAGCAGCCTTATCATCTTTTGCAGATGCAGCGTCCATCTCAAATACCTTGTCAATATTGATATCAGAGTAGCTTAAGATGCAGTGTCCGTCTAAAACAGCACCCTCATTAATCTGAATGGATTTCGCATTGATATCGCCTTTTACCACAGCAGACTCATCCAAAACAACCGAACCATGTACATCAATACTTCCCTTTACCGCACCGGCAATATAAGCGGAAGCACCTACAATGTCACCAACCACAATGGTATCTGCGCTAATCTGTACAGTTCCGTCACTGCTCAAAGACCCCTCCAACCGCGGAGTATTTACATAAATTTCTGCTGCGGCTACGCTTCCTGTAACCGTTCCGTTAATCGCTACTTTTCCTTTGGATTCAATATCTCCATTAATCGTACCCATTACTTCAATGGAAACCTCAGAAGTAATACCGCCTTTAATTGTAGTACCCTCACTAATTAATGTTAATGCACCATCTGTAAAATTGCTCTGCATTGGATTCTCCATGATTTTCTTCTCCTCCTTTTTTGCTTCTTTCTTGGTTTCTTTTTTTGTCTCTTTCTTTTCTTCCTTTTTCGTTTCCTCTTTTGCCGGTTTTGCCTCTTTCTTTTTCTCATCCTTCTTATCGGCAGTTTTCTTGTCGGCAGAAGCAGCTTTCTTCTCTGCCTCTTTTGCTGCAGATGCTTTCGCTGCATCCTCAATATTTTCAATCTCATTCAAGAGTTTGTCCAAATCATCATTGAGACCATCATCACCGGTCAATTCCGCACCAAATACCTGATCCAGGTCCTCATCACCGGAACTCTCACCTGAAAAAATCTGACTGAGTAAATCTTTGTCTACACTGTCATCTCCAAAACCATCTTCGTTACCGGCATTTTTGCCATCTTCCTCCGTAAACAGAGAACTTAATTCATTACTTACGTCGTCCAGATTGAAATCATCCGGAAGCGAAACATTGTCCAACGTCTTATCATCGTCATCTTTAAAGATTCCCATAATTTCCTCCATCTAACGCGTTTATGCGTCCATACTGATTATTCATTCACTGCATGGTACAGTGCTTGGAGAACAAAATGTACTCCACACACGTCCTTGATTATAACACGAAAAAACAATTTCGTCTATAGGTCGTCGCATGAGATTTACATTTTTTGCCAAGAACTGTCATATGATTCCACACCACTAAAAATGTGTAATTGCCCATGACAGATTTGAGTCTAAAAAAACTCTCTCCTTTTGTCATTGACAAAAATGTGCCAAGATATACATCATTTAAACAGGAAAAGGGACAAAACCAAAGCGGATTTTGTCCCTTTACTCCAATCTCATTATGCAGAAATCTCATCCGCCAATCCCTCAAAATCCTCCCGGACATTTCGGAAACACTCTAACAGCTTCGGATTAAACATTCCACATTCCCCGTTAATAATCATCTGAAATGCCTTATCTTTGGAATACGCATCCTTATAGCAACGTTCATTTACCAGTGCATCATAGACATCTGCCACGGAAACAAGCTGGGCCGAAATAGGAATTTCTTCTCCTTTCAATTTATCTGGATATCCCCTGCCATCAAATCTCTCGTGGTGGTGACGACAAATTTCATAACTCACCTTACCGTATTCTTCATCCCACACGCCTTTTATGTCGTCCAAAATCTCACAGCCTCTCGTGGTATGAGATTTCATGTATTCAAATTCCTCATCTGTTAATTTCCCCGGTTTCAGGAGAATGTGATCGGGAATGGCTATTTTACCGATATCATGCAGTGAGCTGGCGGAAACAATAATATTGATTTTTTCTGCCGTCAAATCGTATTCCGGATACATATCCTTCATTTTATCTGCCAGAATCTTTGTATATCCTTTTACACGCTTGATATGTTCCCCACTTTCCATATTACGGCCTTCAACCACAGTACCAAGAATATCTATGATATTTTCATTACTCTTTTTCAGCTTATCTGCCTGAATCTGCAAAAGCTTATATTGCTTGTGCAATGTCTCCGTCTGCTTTGCTACTTTTTCTTCTAAGGACGACTGATACTGAAACAGCTCCGCAGCATTTTTTACACGTTTTTTTGCCAATATGGAATCAAAGGGCTTACGAATAAAATCAGAAATGCCATATTCAAAACATTTCTTCTCAATGTTTACAGAATCCTCCCCGCTGATTATCAGCACTGGAATTTTCTTCAGTTCATCCACCTTGTTCAATTCCTCTAAAACCTCAAAACCATCCATTTTCGGCATGACCAAATCCAACAAAACAGCAGCAACACTCTCCCGATGATCACGAATCATTTCCAGTCCCTGTTCACCGTCAACAGCAGTCAGGACTTCAAATTCATCCTCCATGATTTCTTCCAGTATATCTCTGTTAATATCCATATCGTCCACGATAATAATCTGATTTCTCATAGTTTGCCTCACATTCTTTTAATCGTTGATTCGGGGCTTCCCGCATCATAATCATTGTTCAAAGTATCAATTGCTGTATAACGCTACACGGTTACCCGCCTTCCTCAGTGTAACATTATTTACCGTATGGGCAACCCATCGGGCATTGGCAATCTCTACAACAGTACCTTCATAAATCGTCCCACGCGCCACTATATTCGCACGCATCATGTCTTGAATCCGATTTTCCAACTCCGTCATGTTGGCTCGTTCTGCCTCCAAACGTTTTTCTTCTGTGAAAATCGCCCCTTCCAGTTTGATATACATTTCCATCGTATTACGGAGCTCCGGTGGATATTTTTTCTGAAAGTCCTCATAGGCATGTTGCAAAATCTGCATTTCTTTGGTAATTTCTTTTATTTTTGCTTCCGCTTCCTCACGTTGCTTCAGGACTTTCCGATCGATGCCAATCTTTACAAAAGTGCCTATTCCTGCCTGATTGCCGATATGATGCACCCGGATTCCCTTTTCTGCAATTATCTTCCCTCCTGCAAGGGTTCCGGAGTGCTTTGCAATAATTAATTTTCCCTGCGTATTGACATCACAATTTAAACAGTGATTTGCCTGAATATCACCTACCGTACGCATTTTTAAAGCTTCAAAAAACTTTCCAGTTACCGTCCCGCCTGCTTTAATATAACCGTTTCCGGAGGCATTAACCCCTTGACGCAAAAGAACATTCGCGCCGGCTTCAATATATGCCGACTCCACAAATCCATCTACCACAATATCCTCTGTCGCTTTCACGGAACCACCGCTTCCAATATTGCCTTTGACATAAACAGAGCCGTCAAAATTGATATTTCCGGTAGCCAGCGTCACCTCCGGAACAACCAGCACCTGGCTGATTTCCATTTTGTTTCCGCTAAGGGCAATTTTACCGCTTTTAAGTGCTATATAAGTTTTACCATCCGGTTCTTTTCGAAAACCCGATCCGGTTAACAGCGGCATTTCTCTGCCTCTATTAGCGGTCACAGTATGACCTGTCACCGCACGTCCATCTATCCCTGCTTTCGCATTATGGTATACGGCAAGCTTCTGTCCTTCTTCCACCAACTCATACCAGTCAATGTGCTGAAAATCCACAGAACCATCTTCCATAACCCGCGGTGCACGGTTCAAATTCGTACGGAAAAAATACTCATACCAACCATCTTCTCCGGTTTGTGGCGCCGTTCCATTTGCCACCACTGCATCATGTAACGCCGACGTATTCACTAAACGTTCTACAAGGTTTTCGTCTATGCCATAACAAACCCCGGCAAATTTTAATGCTTGCATGATTTCTGCGGCATCTCTTTTTCTGCCCTTGTCCAAATATACCGTGGCAGTCATGCCGTCCATGCTGATCTCCACACCGATTCCCTCAATATTTTCATAAGAAATGTCCTGCTCTGAAGCCACTTCCGTATCCGAATTCTGTTCCTCCAGTTTCATCCTCCACTTGCGCATTTCTCTTGCAGTATAGACAAAACTCTTGTACTGTTCTACCGGAAGTCCCTGCTCCAACCCCAACCGAATTTCCCGCATTTGCTGCCAATCATACAGCACATTACAATAATAACTTACATCCAGTCGATTCTCCAAACCAAGGCGAATTTCTCGCATCTGCTGCCAACCATATTGAACAGAGGCATAAATTGAAACATCCACCCCAATCTCCAGTCCCAACCGAATTTCCCTCAAAGATGGTCCTATATATTCTGTGGACAAATAGTCATCCATATGAATCCCCTGCTTCAATGCCAGACGAATTTCCTCCAGCTGCTCCTGGTTATATCCTTGTTTTACATAGGGAACAATATTGACTTTCTCCTCCAATGCTTTGCGCAATTGATGCAAAACCCCTGCCTGCAATTGTTTATAAGGAGATAAATCTATTTTATTTTGAAGACCCTTGCGAATTTCCCGCATACGGTCATAGGAAATATCCGGAGAGGCGTAACCGGTAATATCCACATTCCCGGAAAGACCTTCACGAATCTCCTCCATCTGAAACCAGTCATATTCTAAGGAAGCATAACTTTCTACTGCAAGACCTTGTGCAAGACCTAAACGGATTTGCCGCATCTGAATCGCAAAGTATTCCGTATTTTCATAAATTGTCGTGTCCAAGCCGGCCTCACGACCCATTAGGATTTCATCAATTTGATCACGGGTATATCCCTGTTCCTCTAACTGATTCATGTTCATACCTGCCATAATACATGCTCCATTCTTATATGCAGATTATATAATGTGACTACGATGCGCTTCCGGCACAAAAACACAATGCGAAATTATCCCAATTGATTAATTGCAGCGATAGTCGCATCAAAATCTTTTTTCATATCGTCTAATAACGAACTAATGTCTCCCTCCGGCTTTCCGCCCCGCAGTTCTTCGCATAACACATCACTGGAATTACGCAATTTCGATAAACCAAGGTTCAAACTCAATCCCTTGATATTATGTACATGACGAAATGCAGACTCGTAATCTTGTTCTTCCAGTGAATCTACCACTTTTTGAATATCATTGGCATCCTTGAACTTAATTAAATATTTTTCCACACGAGCATCTGTCAATAATCTTCCCTTGACATCCTCATAATCGCCTCCCATTGCCTCATAACATTCCTTTACCGTCATCTCTGTACCTCCCTTAATTCTATGCACTGTTTAACTTTTTACTTCAAAACGATATTTAGCAGTTAAAATCCATTTTATTATATTTTATCCTAAAGCACAATGACCGTTTGTGTATGAAATCTATACTTTTTCTATACACATCTCTACTTCCGTGCTTTATGATGCTTGACTTTTTCTTCATACATGCGCATATCCGCTTCCTTTAATATCTCATCAACCGAAATATTTCCATCCGGCACCAATGTCACCAGACCAATACTTGCATCTACCTGATAGGGTTTACCGGAAGCCGCATTAAATTCACATAAATATTCTCTGATTTTTTTCACCAGCGCTTCCCCCGACAGCTCCTCTGTCACGGCACCTGCCACAACAAACTCGTCTCCGCCAAAGCGTGCACACCAGTCTTCTTCACCTCCAACGGATTTCAAGGCTTCTCCCAGCGTAGATATTGCAATATCGCCATCTGCATGACCATAGGTATCGTTGATAACCTTCAATCCGTTCAAATCAATAGAGAGCAGTTTAAACTCTCTTTGTTCAGCAATACACTGACGGAATACCGGTTTAATCCCCTGAAAAAAACCACGTCGGTTATATAAACCGGTCAATGGATCATGGACGTATTTATTTTCCAGATTCTGAATGATCATCTGCTGCCTGTGTCGACTTTTTACCAAATCCAATGCATTGCTGACATTCATAATAAACTGATAATACCAGAGCATGTTTTTTGTATCGTCATCTAATGAAAACGCGCTGTAACCTATCGTTCTTTCCTGAATATGTACCGGAAAAAAGATAATACTTCCGCAATCCTCTAATACATTCTCCAGGTCAGGCAGCAAATCTTTTGTCTGAAAATCAATCATGCCCTGCCACTGCCCATACTTCCGATATAACATCCGATTCATGCGGGAAGAATATCCGGTACGGTTAAACATGGTATTTTCCACAATATCCGAAAATTCCTCCTCATCCATGAAATCATCCACAATACACAGGGCGAAATGCTGGTTTTCTAATTTAGACGTATATTGCTGAATTCCTGCAAACACCTCTGAAAAATTATTTGCCCCTGCCAAAACGGCAGACATCCGTATCTGGTCCATGATAAAATATCGTATCCCCGCCTCTGCAAAGTACAGAGAACGAACCAAATCGTTATAATGTAAATCTTTCTCCTCTGCGCAGCCACAAGTTCCCTTCATAACCGTTTTGGGCTCCACATAATAACATTGATCAATTGACTGACCCGTAAAATATTGATCCAGCAACGAAAAAACACATTTTGCCGACGCTTCGATATCTCTCTTTGCCGTGACAATAGGAGGGGTATGATGCTCTGCCTCCGGAATACCATCATATCCGGTCACAATAACATCTCCGGGTACTTTGTAGCCCTGTTCTCTCAATATCTCACAAACGGTAATCGCCATAGCATCATTCGCACAGATAATCGCCTCCGGAAACGGTAATTTGCTTTCAAAAAAATCTTTCATCACCTTCCTCGTAGGCTCATGCCAGAAGCCCCCATATCCAATGCGTTCTTCTTCTACCGCTCTGCCGTGCTCCTCCATACATTTCCGAAATGCCAAAAGCCGTCTTTTCGCACATTCATCTTCCTCCGGACCGGAAATAAAATTCACATTTTCCGGATGATGCTCCTCCAACACATGGGAAATGATACGCTCTATGGCAATGGTATCATCAAAACGTACACTGACACCACCTTTAACTTCAGAATCTACTGAAACCACAAAAATATCCTTTTCCTGCGCTTTCGTTACAATATCATCCAAAATACCGGTATCAGTAAACGTCTCCGGAAAAACCACAATTGCGTCTAACATATCGTAGTTGATCAACTGAAATATATTTCTTTCTCCCAAATCATGTGAATCCATAAAATAAAAAGAACTGAAGGAATAAAAGCAAAGTATATGATACTGATATTTTTTTGCAAGACAACGAAAATGACTCATAAACTCATCATTATAATGCTCATCAATATCTGCCATACACACGGCAATTGTCTTATTTTTCATAGTTCCCCTCACTTCTTCAAGGATGCACAATCAAAAATCATCTCTCCTGCACGGATTCCTTTCAAAGGAACCCGGCACGAAAGCTTATACCTATATACAACATTAACCATTTCAGTATACTATATATTTCACTAAAAAACTACTGTACTTTTACAAGAAATTATTTTGAATTTCCACCGTTCTGGACCCTGTCCGGGCATCGGTCAGAGCAAAATATGCTGTATTTACTGCCTGTAACCACGAAGAAAGTCCGCTATCTTCTCCACAGATTCCTCCAGTATTTCTATTCTGGGCAGATATACTACGCGGAAATGATCCGGCTGTTTCCAGTTAAACCCTCCACCGTGAATCAGCAAAATTTTCTTTGTACGAAGTAAATCCAATGCAAATTTCTCATCATCCGTAATGTTAAACTTTTTCGTATCTATTTTCGGAAAAATGTAAAACGCAGCTTTCGGTTTCACGGCACTGATACCCGGGATATCGTTCAAAGCCTTGTATATAAACTCTCTTTGTTCATACAGCCTTCCACCCGGTACAATGTAATTCTGCACACTCTGATATCCACCCAACGCCGTCTGGACAATGGACTGAGCCGGCGCATTTGAACACAACCGCATATTCGACAGCATATTTAATCCCAGTATATAGTCTCTTGCCATATCTTTATTGCCGCTGAGTATCATCCATCCAATGCGGAAGCCGGCAACCATATGGGATTTCGACAGTCCGCTGAAAGTAACACAGAACAAATCCGGTGCCAGTGATGCAATGGAAATATGTTCCTCATCATCCATGATTAGCCTGTCATAAATTTCATCCGAGTAAATAATAATCTGGTGCTCGCGAGCCACATCCACAATCTCCTGCAGAACTTCTCTTGGATACAGAGCACCTGTGGGATTGTTTGGATTGATTATGACTATTGCTTTCGTCCTGTCGTTAATTTTACGCTTAATGTCATCCATATCCGGATACCATTCCGCCTCCTCATCACAGATATAATGCACAGGTTTTCCACCTGCCAGAGTAACACAAGCTGTCCATAAAGGATAATCCGGTGACGGAACTAACACTTCGTCACCATCGTCTAACAAAGCAGACATACTCAGATTAATCAGTTCACTCACACCGTTCCCTGTATAAATATCCTCCATTCCCACATTGGGAATATTTTTCAGCTGGGCATATTGCATAATTGCCTTTCTTGCAGAAAATTTCCCCTTTGCCGGAGAATATCCTTCGCAGTCCGTCAATTGCCTGCGCATATCATAAATCACTTCATCCGGTGCATGAAAACCGAAAGGTGCCGGATTACCTATATTCAACTTCAAGACTTGTGTTCCGGCTTCCTCCATGCGGGTAGCCTCCTCCACAACCGGACCTCTCACATCATACAATACATTATCCAACTTCATTGATTTCTTAAATTCTCTCATAGTTCTCCCCCCTGCAATGGCATTTATCGTCTCACTATCTGAGACGGAGCGTTCTGTACTCTTTATCCTATGTGTATTATCTTTCGATGCACCTAAAGGGTCTGTCACTGGATTTCCTGCACTTTGTTGTGCCAGTCCGCCCATCAGAAGCCAGTTTTCATCTACCTGCAATTCCTTTGCCAAAAAACTGAGTATTTCCGCACGGGGCACCGTCTTTCCACTCACATACTGACTAATATGACTCTTGCCAAGTTTCACTCCCTGGCGTTCAGCTGCCCGCACCAAATCCACCTGTTTGATACCACGTTGCTGCATAGCTACCTTTAATCGTCCTGAAAAAATCTCCTGCATACCTTTCCCTCCATTCACATAAAATGCCATTGGATGTTTTTTCTCCACGGTTCAATCTCTTTCCAAAAGTTCAATTCTGGCATAAAACACTTCAAAAGCCATTATATTTCTTTGAACTTTTGACAGTATCTTATCACAGTGCTTTGCAACATACAATAACTTTTTAACTTTTTTTGAAAAAAGTTCATCATAAGTTCAATTTATATCGTGTCCATATTTTGAAATTGAACTTTTTTTGTTGCATAATACCAAACAGACCATACAGCAATACACAGTATTTTCCACTTCATTACAGTTGTTATTGGCAGTTCTTTATTTTTCTTGTATAATAACTTTTCAGGGAGGTGTAATCTATGAATTATATGCAAGAAGCCCTCGCGGAGGCATACCGGGGTATCCGAAACGCTCACGGTGGTCCTTTCGGCTGCGTTATTGTAAAGGACGGGGAAATTGTGGGCAAGGGACATAACCGTGTCCTTTTGAAACATGACCCTACCTGCCACGGAGAGATGGAGGCAATCCGTGACGCCTGCAGACAATTAAACACGCACGATTTATCAGGATGCACTCTGTACACAACAGCAGAACCGTGTCCTATGTGCCTGGGCGCTATTCTCTGGGCAAATATCAATAAAGTATACTATGGCTGTACCCGTTCTGACACTGACGCCATCGGCTTTCGAGACGATATTTTTTATGACTATTTAGCCGGAAAAAACGAACTGCTTTCCATGAAGGAAAAAGGCAGAACGGAATGTTTATCCCTGTTTGAGGAATACACAAACAATAAAGAGAACAAACGGTACTAATACTGTTTGTTCTCTTTATTTGTTTCAGAAACCACTTGATTTTTTCCGTTCCCTTTTCCGATATACAGCCTGTCATCCGCCAATGCCACCAGCTTTTCAATGTCACCGGCTTCATCGTAGAATGCAAACCCAAATGTCATACTGACTTTAACAGTCAAATCTTCATAATGAATACTCCTTCCCTCTACACACTTTCGTATTCGCTCGGTAATACGGACTCCATCTTCCCGCTCACAGGATAACAAAATCAAAATTTCTTCTCCGCCCCAGCGGCAGACCACGCCTTGTTTATCTACTACACCTGTTATCACTGTGGCTATCTCCTGTAACACGATATCACCACAATTATGTCCATAGGTATCATTAATCTTTTTGAAATCATCAATATCACCCAATACCATGCAAAATGCATCGTCCTTCTGATCGTATATCTGCAGGATTTCCCGCATACTTCGTCGATTTCGAAGCTTTGTCAGCGCATCATAACTGGCATAAAAGTTTAATTCTTCATTCTTTTGATGCAAATCCTGTGATGCACGTTTGATTGCCTGAATAAATAGTGTAGAAGCATAAATCAGAAATCCCATTCCGAATGTTACATTGACGGCAAACACTTTTGCTGCCACCCTATCCGGTATCACCTCAATAAGATTGCTCCCCCTGGTAAATAAACAGGAAAACATTATAATGACAGAAGACGATATTGTCATCATATTATAATATTTGATTCCGCGTTTTAATGAGTCCGAAAAAAATCCAACATAATACATGATGGGGATTACCATAATTGCATAGATGGAAAATCCATACCCGTAACCCACAATGATATTGCACATTGCCGCATGAGCTACCACTTCTGTAAATGCCAATATAATCCAGACCTTTACCTGTTTTGTCTCCCTCATAAATATAGTGCCAAACAGATACATGATCACACTAAATATATTAAAGACAAATAACAGATTTTGCTGTAGCCGGAAAAACATGATGCACAAAAACAAATGCACCATAAGACACATCGCATATAATAGTCTGTATTCCAACAATTCTCTCTGTTGCCTGTTTTCCATCATATTCTCTCCACTCCCACTTTTGCGCAGAAAGCATGTCCTTGCGGGATATCAGTATGCTTGCATGACGATGAATATAATAAATGTGCGAAGTTTGAGTTAATTATTTATTCTGAGCGTACAATAATAACCTGTTTTGCAGTTAAATATGTGTCGGAAAAATCTACCTTTTCCAATCGTTCCTCATTGATCGTCATGGCAGCCACACCGACATCTGCCATCCCACGTTCTACAGAAGCAATAATTGAGTCAAACGATGTATGATCCACCTGCAGCTTCATATCCAACCCATCGCAAATTGCCTTCATAATATCTACATCAATACCTATGATTTCCCCGGAATCCGTCTTGCTCTCATACGGCGGAAACTCTGCGTTGGTAGCCATAACCAATGTTCCGCCTGAATACTCCTCTTTTGTCTGTCCCTCATAGGCTGTAGTTTCCACTTCACCATTCTGCCATGCATTGGCAATCTCATCAATCTTTCCGTCACTCTGAAGCTTCTCTAATTGTTCATTAATTTTATTTAATAATTCCGTATTATCTTTGGCAACTGCAATGCCATATTCCTCATCCGCATATGCCTCATCTAAAATTTTGACATCACCGAACTCCTCGACAAAAACTTTTGCCGGTGCATCATCTAACATCACTGCATCAATTTCTCCTTTACGCAGTGCCAGCACAGCATCGCGTCCCTTATTGAAACGCTGTACATCCGCATCCTTGATATCACTGGCATACACGTCACCTGTCGTCTTCAACTGCACACCGATTTTCTTTCCCTCTAAATCATCCAGAGAGTGAACCGGATTTTTCGGCACACTATTACCACAAGCACTCAAAACCAACATACAACCTATCATAATGCCTGCTATTACTTTTTTCATCATTGCCTCCATTCTGCCTTCTGTTTTCAATGGCGATCATTCTATATAACACTAACATACCGTATATTTATTTAGATGTCAAAAATCAAATAGTTAGTTGTTACTGTTTTTTCAGCTCAACCGTAAAATTACTCCACAATCCGATCCCTGCCATCATTTTTACCTACATACAATTTATTATCTGCCTCTTTGATCAACTGCTCATACGGTAATTCCCCTTCCCTTTCCTGCACACCAAAGGTCATGGTCACCTTAAATTTCTTATCTTCATACGCAAACGGAAATTTCCGCACCTGCTTTTGTATGTCCTCTACTTTTGTAAGTGCCTCTTTTACCGGCATGGTATAAACCAGCAAAAATTCCTCTCCACCCCATCTGCTTGCAAACCCTTGATTTTCAACACTGCTCTGTAATATTCCGGAAATTTCCTTTA
Source organism: Lachnospiraceae bacterium (assembly GCA_022510685.1). Taxonomy (GTDB): domain Bacteria; phylum Bacillota; class Clostridia; order Lachnospirales; family Lachnospiraceae; genus Butyribacter. The sequence continues at coordinate 15,209 of JAFLTA010000020.1, forward strand.
GCACATAGTCTCCTGCATCATGTCCATAGTTGTCATTGATTTTCTTAAAATAATCAATATCACACATTACCACTGTAAATATATCCTCCTGCTCCATGAGAGACAGCAACTTACGATTACAGCTCCTGCGGTTAAACAACGACGTGAGAGGATCCATTTCCACCAGTGCCTGTAAATTTTTTCTCATCTTCGTAGCATACGTGCCGATTTCACCGATTTCATCTCTGCGCTCCTCAATCCTCTCGTCTAAAGTAACTCCTAAATCTCCCTCCGCAATATTTCTTAAATACTGGTTGATAGTAGCGATATCCAAAAGCATTTTATTGGAATACGTCACACTTACAACGGTCGCCAATATCACCGCAATTCCCGAAAAGGCAACAAACCATATGACGATTTTACCAATGTCCCGGTATACGGAAACTTTTTTCTTTCCGGCAAATATCATACCCACAATTTCATGGGAGCCATTTTCCATCGGAGTATAATAGCCGATATATTTTTCTCCGAGAACTTCAACATTTCTGGAAAAATACGGGTTCCCCTGCTCCAACACCTGTCCTATAACATCTTCGTCTGCCTTAGTACCCACCGCAGATATACCGCTGTCACTCTCCATGGTTGTGAGTATTCTTTCATCTTGCCAAAAAATAGTTGTATCAATCTGGGACTCTTCTTTAATACGATATAGCATTGTCGAGTCAGTAATATTAATCTCGCCTTTTACCAGCATTCCGTCTTCATACTGATAGTCGCCACGCACCGTCAATTCCAGACAATTTAACATCATTTTTGTAGTGGCTGCCAGCTCATCATGAATACTATTGGAATAAAAAGCATAAATCAACGAAACTCCGATAATAATCGTCAACACACCAAGTATTAGAATCGGGTAAAGAACCATTGTAAGCAATCTCTTTTTGATGCCCCTTTTCCCCTTTATCCGTTTCATTTTCCTCTGCATCTCCCTTCCTATAGGATCGTTCTATGTAGACAAAATCACTTATTCTCACAAACACATAAGTGCACCACCTCAAGCCTTCGGCTTTCGGTGTCGTTGCACGTATCCGTTAATGAAGTTCTCAGATAGTGAACTCATTTGTGCACCACCTCAAGCCTTCGGCTTTCGGTGTCGTTGCACTCAAATACTGTAATTAAGAAATCAGATTTAAGCCTGCGAGCAGTCTTAACTGATTTTTTAATTACAGTATTCTCGCTTTATACGTTCATATTATAACATATTATAAACAGATAATTTTGAACATTTTGTAAATAATAAAAGGAAACAATTAGTCTGTTTCCTTTTATTATTTACATGTTTATTTATTGCATATATTTTATACTTTCTGCACCGTTCTACAGTCCGGAGAAATCCATAAAGAGAAGTCGCATTTTCTCCGGAGTTTCAATGTATGTATTTCCATGATCTGTCCCTGTAAAAATCTGTTCACCGTTTTGGTACGCAACCAAGGTATTCATAGGTACCTTTTCCCATGGTGAATCATCTAAAGGCTGCGTGGAAATCACAGCGGTCTTGCCCTTAGAATAGCGGTGGAGACTGCCTTCACAATTTGTGTGTACATACAATATTTCTCCATCAAAAATAAGCAAATTCACTTTATTTTCCGGAGTTATCTCGACAACAATTTCATCCATCAGCGAAAGCCTTTCCTCCGCGGACAGAGCTTTTCCTTTTTCTTCTTGCGCCTCGTTAATTTTGCTTATGATATAAAATAAAATTCTCTCACTGTCCGTCTGACCCTGTTGCAGGTGTACAAATTCATTCAGGGCATCGCACTCAAAAATAGTGCCGTTATGAGCCAACGTCCATGTTCTGTCGTAATTATCCCTCATGACGAAAGGATGAGAATTCTCATAATCTACCGTTCCCTTCGTCGCAAGACGAATATGAGCTATCATTTTATCTTCCCGGATAGGAACGCGAAGCCTTTGCTTCAGATAGTCGCTTTTGTAAGAAGCTTCAGGCTGCTTTTCTAGGGATACCGCATTCCCGTAAAAGAATGCCATCCCCCATCCATGGGGGTGTTCCGTCCCATGGGAAAAAAATTCTCGCAGTAAATCATTACATTCTATTTTTTCCGCTGAAGTCACTCCAAACAATTCACACATTCCAACACAACCCCTATCTTTTTCTCGCTGAATAGCATGGTAAAACCTTACTCTATTTCCTGTCTTTCTTTTGCAAGTACCAATGCTTTTTTTACAAAATCATCACCAAACTGCTCTCGGATTTTCCAGGCATAACGATTCTCTGCATCCTCAAACTTATTATATTCAAAAGTGAGAACTTCCTCTACATCAATTTGCAGATCCCGATAAAAATCTCTCATTTTATCTATCACATTTAATGCCGCCTGGACAACCGGCGTATTCTCCTCCTCCGGCACCTGCAGTCTCACCGTCTTCAAATCATAGTGTGCCGCATTTTTCAGATTATGGACGGCTTGTATTTGGTCTTTTTCGGAAAACGGCTGATCCGGAGTCGCCGCAAGCCAGACCATCAATAGCTGCGCAAAAATAACATCCTTTTCCTCTACACCATCCTCCGCCAACGGATTCAAATCAAACATGCGAAGCTCGATATGATCTGCTCCGGATTTTTCTAACGTTTCTAAATTATTTTCTCCTCTGGGTTTAATCCGCACCGGATAATACAGTTCCGATGGCGCCTTAAGCAGCCCCTGAGCCACATATTTCCGGATACTATTTACATATGCCGTGATACTGTCATAGTTGAATATGGGTGCAAATTCATTCCAGTATCCCATCTCACTACATCTGACAGATGCCATTCCAATAAAAATATCTCTGTCATATACTCCCTTCTCTAAAAAGGAACTGTTTAATATGGGGCTGGCTGCTGTCACAGCCACCAGTATCCAGCCGTAAGCCGCCATGCGCTTTGCCAGCTTCAAATACAGCCGGTCTTTGTACTCCTGAAAAGAGTCGGCAAAAATCCCCTCCGCCGCATCTCCGACGGGTTCTCCATGCTCTTTCTTCCATTCATAATCTGCCCTAAGCAGCTCCTCGGAAAAAGAATAATTTACATGAATTCCGGAAAATGTCATCTTATAACGACCGTATTTTTCCGACAGATAATCTCTGTATGCTGTCTTTGACACATGCATTCCCTCAAAAACTGCCACAGGAATATCTTTCTCATTCTCGATATAAGGCGGATTCGAAAAGGGCCACAAATATTCTCTCTCCGGTAGCGTCTGTAATTTCCGGTTAATACGTTTTGTATGGTGACGCAACTCCTCTATTGCCTCACGGGCACTGCTATGAACGGAAGTATTAATCTCCGTTTGATTTTCACAGAAATCCTTCACAATATGTTTATCATCCGGAAACGGATGCAACGTATGAGAAAACGTGCCATCTTCCAATACTCTAAGGCTTTCTTTTTCCAAGCCGAAATTTCCATCCAGAATATGTTCTCTCACCACATTATTTTCAATATCCAACATAATTCTCACCTATAATCTTCCATAATCGTATTCTTAATGTTGGCGTCAAAGCTCTTTCAAGACAGAACCAACACAAGTATATATGATTGCAGGTCTGTTTGCAATATCATTTAACAGGCAATCAAATTCATATAAATTCTCTAGGAAATATATGATATATTTATGAGAATACTATAATGCCTAACATTTGTCAATACGAGAATTTACTAAATCTCTGTTTTTATCATTTATACATATATGTATGTCTTATCCCAATTTGCATGATGTTAAAAAATGCGATATACTTTTTGTATTGTATTCATTCACAAAGTTCGGAAAGGAAGACACTATGGTACGATTTGGAATTATGGGAGCCGGTGACATCGCCAGAAAATTTAAGGATGCTGTGTTGCAGACAGAAGATGCTGACATTGCTGCTGTTGCCAGCAAGGATTTAGAGCGGGCAAAAAAATGGGCAGAGGAGGAAAACATTGCACGCTACTATGGCAATTATTCCGACATGCTGCAAGATGACACTATTGATGCTGTGTACATTGCCACAACTACAAATTTTCACTATGAGAACATCATGCTCTGCCTCCGTGCCGGAAAACATGTTTTATGCGAAAAGCCACTGGCTATGACTTATGAGCAGGCACAGGAAGCAGTCCGACTCGCCAGACAAAAACACCTCTTTTTGATGGAATGTATGTGGTCACGGTTTCTCCCAAAATCACAAGCGGTTCGGAATTGGATACGGGAAGGAAAAATCGGTGAAGTGAAACTAATGCAGGCTACCATCGGCTGGGTGGCAGACAAAGTATATAACCACAGACTCTTCACCTCAGAATTGGGCGGTGGCTCCCTCTATGATTTAGGGGTCTATCCATTGGAACTACTCCCCTACTATACAGACCAGAAAATTATTCATGTCCAAAAAATGGTACAAATGTATCACGACGATGTCGATGACCTCGTCAGCCTCAATGTGAAACTGGAACACAGCTTTGCCAACATCCAGTGTTCCTTCACCACAAAACTGCCGGAGGACGCTTATATATACGGCGATAAAGGATATATTCGCATTCCGAAAATCCATTACGGCACCGATGCTTTTCTCTATGATTTAGGTGATACTGTGGTGGAATCTTTCCGTGGAGAGGAAGAAAACGGCTTCATCTACCAGGTAAAAGAGGCTGTTAATTGTATCCAATCCGGCGTGTTAGAAAGCGAAGTATGCCCTCACAGCATGACTTTAGAAACCTGCAAAATATATGATGAATGTTTAGCATAACGGCTCCTATCTGAACCCTGTTTCGTTCCCGGCTAGAGCGAAATCCTTGACCTCAGCTTGTAATTCGGGGTTGTGATTCTATACTTTCTATTCATCATACGTATCCAGAAAGTGATGTTTCACCCCGTCTTTTTTATAGGCAACCACCGTATCCAGATTTACATTTTCCACACTCTTAAATATATTACCTTCCACAAAAGGATTTTTCTCCTTCAACCTGCTAATCAATTGTTTAATCTCAAGTCGCTTGGATTTGGTTTCCTCGTTCTCACATGAAGTGCAAGTCTCGGTAAATTTACAGGCACACTGCAGGAAATGAAGTTGATTATAATCCCGCCACGCCTTAACGTGCTCCTCCCGGATGAGATACATGGGGCGGATTAACTCCATCCCCTCAAAATTTGTGCTGTGAAGTTTTGGCATCATCGTCTGCATCTGGGCACCGTACAGCATACCCATGAGTATGGTTTCAATCACATCGTCATAGTGATGTCCCAATGCAATTTTATTGCACCCCATTTCCTGAGCATAGTGATACAAATGTCCCCTTCGCATTCTGGCACACAGATAACAGGGGGACTTTTCCACGTGGAAAACGGATTCAAAAATATTCGACTCATATATAGTAATGGGAACCTGTAATTTCTTAGCGTTCTCCTCAATCATTTTCCGGTTGGCAGGGCTGTACCCCGGATCCATGACAAGAAATTTCACCTCAAAAGGTATCTTGTCATGACGCTTTAACTCCTGAAACAATTTTGCCATCAGCATAGAATCTTTACCACCTGAAATGCAAACCGCAATGCAGTCCCCCTCTTTCACCAGTTCGTACTCCCTTATGGCTTTCGTAAACTTGCACCATATATGTTTGCGGAATTTCTTCCGAATGCTCTTTTCCACATCTTTACAGATATCTGTTTCCTTATCGTCCTCCATCTGCGCTAGCAGCCACGAAACGTATCCACCGGACAGACTGACAGCATCATATCCTTGTTCTGCGAGCCTCTCGGCAACCTCAACGCTGAACTGTCCCCTGCTGCAGCATATAACCAGTTTTTTATCAAAGTCTATTTCCTTACTTTCCTCTATGGCATCCTTCGATACATTCACTGCACCGGGAATTGCCCCATGGGACACTTCCACTTCGTCCCGGATATCTATAATCTGATAACTGCTTTCCTGCAGCGTGTTTAACTCCTGTATTGTAATCTCCATCTTCTACTCCGTTTCCACGCGACGCACCATTCGCGATAAGTCTTTTACTCTGTCTCCACGCGACGCACATCCTGCACTAAATCTTTCACCACTTCACCGGCAACAATCAGCCCTGCCACTGAAGGCACAAAGGCAAGGCTTCCCGGAATATCTCTTCTCTCCGTACATTTATGCTTTGCTCCCGGTGGGCAGATGCAATTTGTCCGACAACTGATTGCCATATCATCTACCGGACGGGTTGGCATTTCTTCGGAATATACCACCTTTAGTTTCTTTATCCCCCGCTTTTTTAGTTCCCGCCTCATAACCTTTGCCAAGGGACATACTTTTGTCTTGTATATATCAGCAACACGAAACATACTTCCGTCCAGCTTATTACCGGCACCCATGCTGCTTATAATCGGCACATTTTTTTCCGTTGCCCGCATGACCAATTCAATTTTTCCTGTCACCGTATCGATAGCATCTACAATATAATCGTATTCTTCAAAGGGAAATTCTTCTGCATTTTCCGGCAGAAAGAAGCATTTGTGAACCCGCACATCCGCTTTAGGATTAATGTCCAGAATTCTCTCTTTCATGACATCCGCTTTATACATTCCGATTGTTTTGTGAGTAGCTATAATCTGACGGTTTAAATTCGTCAGGCATACTTTATCATCATCAATCAAATCAAAGAAACGGACACCACTTCTGACCAGCGCCTCACATACATATCCACCCACACCGCCGATACCGAAAACGGCTACACGGGATGTCTCTAACTTGTCCATTGCCGCCTTACCCAGCAATAATTCTGTCCTGGAAAACTGATGTAACATAGTCCCTCCCATATTCCAAATAATTTTATGTCAAAAAACGTTTTTTAATCCTGCTTTTCAAACTACTCTTCCTTTGGCAAAGTCTCGTTCATACTTCCTGTCCGATAACCCAGCAAATCCAATGTGACATATGTGAATCCGAAAGCTTTTAACTGTTCTGCAATCTTTTTGCTCACCTTCGGCTCCACCATACGGGGAAGCTCCTCCGACAGCACCTCAATCCTGGCTAACATACCATGGATCCGCACTCTCACCTGATGAAATCCCATGTCCAAGAGTAACTGTTCCGCCTTATCCACCATACCCAGTTTCTTTTCATCAATGGTCTCTCCGTATACGAAACGGGATGAAAGACAGGCAAAAGATTGTTTATCCCATGTGGGAAGTTCTAACTGTTTAGAAAGCTCACGAATTTCCGCTTTAGACAAACCTGCTTCCCTCAGAGGACTTTTAATTCCCAATTCTTTCACAGCCACTAAACCCGGACGATAATCTCCGTCATCATCCAGATTGGAGCCTTCCACAACAGCCGCCAGATGATGCTCCTTTGCAATTCCAAGTATTTTTTGAAACAGTTCCTGCTTACACAGATAACAACGGTTTACCGGATTTTGCCGAAAACCTTCTATATCCAGTTCCTCCGATTTGCAAACCACATGTTCAATCCCATTATCTTCACAGAACTTTTTTGCCTCCTCTAACTCTCTCACCGGAAAAGAACAGGAGCTGGCCGTCACTGCAACTACCTTATCTCCCAGAATATCATGGGCAACTTGTAACAGAAACGTCGAGTCAACACCACTGGAAAAAGCAACCGCCACACTTCCCAATTCCTGCAATATTTGTTTCAGTTTCTCATATTTTTCCTGTAAGTCTGCATTTATCTCCATTCTGTCTCCTCCTCTAAATCAAAAGGGCAACAGAAAATTTATTCTATCACCCTTATTTCTTCGTCTGTATGCAGTTTTCGTGCATACATGAATTGCAGTTTATCACAAGACAAACTTCATCGCAACAGTGAGCTCCTCTTCCACCTACAATATCTTTTTTATCGTCGTTGATACCGGCGTTTGCGGCTCCTGATCTACCGGACCGGCAATTATCCCCCAAGGAATGGTGTCCGGCTTCCTATAATTACCAATAGTATCTATGATTGCAAAAATAGGTCCCCATGGTATTCCCAGTAATCCAATCGTAAAATTACATAGAGTACACCACATTCTCGCACTGCGTGCTTTATCCCTTTCTTCATCCACATCAATAAAATAAAAGCGTGTCTTTTTGCGCTCTGTCATAACAAAGTAGCTAATCACATAAGAATATCTTACCAATCTCGTAGACGGTGTGATTTCCACTCCATTAAACACGCCATAACGTTTCGTTTCCAACCATACACGAAATCCCTTATTAATTTTTGCCATACTCCTCCCCCTTTTCACACACTGTATAAATCTATTTCCATAGTTATTATAATACATCTCATCGAGATAATCCATAGTATTCTACAGGTGACTATATTTTGAGGTTTTTTTATTTTATTCATATATTTCCAACCAAAGCCATGAAGAAACACAGAGAATCCTTGACACCAAATCTGTTCTATGTCATAATGAAAGATACTGAAATTATGCTTTTTACCTTGTACTAATCTGGTTCGAGTGCGATATGCGTTCGACCTTTTTTGGTTCAATGAGCAGCGAATAAATTTGTACGTAATTGAAGAAAAGGAGTTTAATATGACGCAGGCACATAAAAAAATCGGCAGCAATATTTTAGCTATCACTATCATTGTAGTGTTAATCATTGCGTCCCTTATATTATTTATGGGAATCAATAACAAACGTATTGTACGGCAAAACGAAAGTTATATTGCAGATGCCACCATGCTTTCTGCCGACCATGTCAATAACCGTTTCGAATCAAAACTGGACGATATTCAGATGCTTGCCGCTCTGTATGGTGACACCATGACTTCTCCAGAAGTAAACACTGAAAAAATCCTACAACTCTGTCCGCCAAACTATTTTGACTATCTGGAATTCTTTCCCAGCAGCGGACAAATGACCACAGTAAAGGGCGATACTATCGATATCACCGGCAGAGAATCTTTTCAAAATGGAATGCAGGGAAAAACAGGTGTTTGCACTCGTATTGACCCTACACTGACGAATTCAAGACTGTTCGTCTTTTACACACCCATGTATTACAACGGCGAAATTATTGGTGTTCTTAGCGGATTGTATGATGCCAAAGGTATGCAAGGCATCATCTCCAATGAATTTTTCGGTGTAACCGCAAAAAGCTATCTCTGTACCGGTGACGGAACGGTAATGACTTCCAATGGTGACGATACCCCACCGGACAATATCTTGGAAGCCGCAAAGCAGTCCGAACAGTTTTTCGGCAAAACGGATGAAATCTTTTTCCGGTCATTTAAAAACCATGAATCCCTATCCTTTAATTATAAGAACGGTCCCAATATTGAAAGTGCTTGTATAGTCGCATTAGACTATCACGACTGGGTTCTGGTACAAAGCTTTCCGGCACAGATTACAGCCGGTATGCGCCAAAGAGCAGACCGTGCCGGCGTTATTTTAGTATTCTGTATCATCTTTGCTTTTCTCATTTATATTGTTTTCCTTCTGATTCGGAAGAGACAAAACGAAATGAGCCTGATTAAGATTAATAAGGAAAACCTTAATATTATAGAAAGTGCTACTGCCATTTTTAGTCGTTTCGCAGTTGTGGACGTGAAGGAAGATTCTTATTACTACGTAGCGAAAACAGATGGTATGCCACCTGAGGGAAAGTATACCGAACTCATTGAATATGTGAGCCAATTTTATATCAATGAAGATGGTTACGTTCCCATGGTCGAGGTTGTTGCCCCTGCACATATCCAGGAGCATTTGACAGAGGACCGTGACTATCTCCAGTACGAATACCACATTAACCGCGGAGAAGACAAATGGGAAAACCTATCCCTCATATGCTTAAAACGGGAAAATGGAAAACCGATATCTTTTCTTTACGCTGTTCAGGATATCACAGAGCGCAAAAACAGGGAAATTGAAAGCAGAATTGCATTAGAAAATGCTTTTGATGCCGCAAAGGCAGCCAACAATGCCAAGAGCGAATTTCTTTCCAGAATGTCCCATGATATCCGCACTCCTATGAATGCTGTTATGGGTATGACTGCCGTAGCTGAGATGCACATTGATGACAGGGAGCGTCTCGAGGACTGTCTCCATAAAATCAACACTTCCAGCCGTCATCTGCTGGCTCTCATTAACGATGTTCTCGATATGTCCAAAATTGAAAGCGGCAAGGTGACCCTCTCCGAAGAGCCATTCAACATGGCTGAAATGATAGAAGGCATCTTTACGATTATGCAGCCACAGATTAAGGCAAAAAATCAGATAATAACCATGAGAACCTCTGGTATCGTTCACGAGGACGTAATTGGTGATACTCTCCGACTGAGACAGGTGTTCGTCAATATCATGGGCAATGCCGTAAAATTCACACCGGAAGAAGGAAGACTCTCCCTGGATATCCGCGAAGTGGATTCACGTATACCAGGTAAGGCATGCTACGAGTTTATTTTTGCCGATACGGGCATGGGCATGGAACAGGCGTTTATTGATAAAATTTTTGAGCCATTCGCGCGTTCGAAAGGCTCCGATTCCCAAAAGATAGAAGGCAGTGGATTAGGCATGGCTATTGCCAATAACATTGTAAACATGATGGACGGAAAAATAAAAGTAGAGAGCAAACTAGGGGAGGGCTCAACATTTACTGTCCGCCTCCACCTTACCATACAGGACTTGGATGAAGCTGATGAGCTGAACCTTGAAAGTTTGAAAATTCTTGTTGCCGATGACGACAAATTCGCTGCGGAAACAACCAAAGAAATTCTGGACAGTATGGGTATGGATGCCACCTGTGTATATGGGGGTGAGGAAGCCATCGACGAAGTCCTTCGTCAACATGAAAAAGGGGAGGATTATGCTGCTGCAATACTTGACTGGAAAATGCCAAATGTAGATGGTGTTCAGGCAACTGCTGAAATTCGACAGAAAGTAGGTGAATCCGTTCCGATTGTGATTCTTTCTGCCTACGACTGGACTGACATTGAACAGGAAGCCAAGGATATTGGCGTCAATGCATTTATTGCCAAACCATTATTCCGTTCCCGACTCCTTTATGTTATCAAATCTCTGGTGGCTCCGGATGAACAACCGGAAGAAGCGGAAACTAAGGATTTTGACGAGAACAAATACAGCGGCAAACGGATTCTTCTGGTAGACGATATCGAGTTAAACCGGGAAATCGCCAGTGAATTGCTCACAATGAACGGCATACAGGTAGAGGAGGCATTCGATGGTCAAATGGCAGTTGATATGCTTACTGAAAAGTCCGAAAACTATTACGACCTCGTCTTTATGGATATTCAGATGCCAAAACTGAACGGATACGAAGCCACAAAGACAATCCGGGCATCTGAAAGAGAAGATTTGAAAACAATACCGATTGTGGCTATGAGTGCCGATGCCTTTTCTGATGATGTATATAAATCAAAAGAATCCGGCATGAATGACCATATTTCAAAGCCTATAGATATCCAAAAACTTTCCGATACGTTGGAGAACTGGTTGCGGTAGTGAACATTCGCATTCTCATACCACTCTATATGTAATCCATGCCGCTGACAAAGTCAGCGGCATATTTTCATACTATTTTTTATACAAGCAATACCCCACACAGCACACAACAACATAACGGAAATATAGTTGGAGAAATATCGTCCTGAAGACTCCCACATCATTAAAAACATCCAAAGACCAACGAAGGCTAATAATGGGGCCACCTTGTCAGAGTCCCTCTCCGGCAAAACCCATTTTTTATTCCTGCGGTACTTCATGAGATTACCCACACCCGCTGCGAACATTAACATATAAATCAAGATAAAAACTCCTTGACAAAGCGTCCGGTAATTTCCGTATTCTGGACTTTCATACAGAATAAAATCGTGTAATACATTTCTATTCACCGGTTCGTTATTCAGGAAATCGGATATCGCATACGTACCATCTCCCAGAGAAACCACTGTTTTATGTTTCAAAAAATCCATATATCCGGATAACCCCATCTCGGAATATCGTTTCCGAATTTCCTCCTTGATTGCTTCATTCCGCACCTCAGGATCGGAAAACGAACGGGAAAATTCATAATCCTCCGAGTTATATCTCCCATCTCCACGCGCTCCCATCATAATCCAATGATATACAGGTGTGTTCATTATCCGCGCCTGCTCCTTATCCAATAATTCAGGATAAAAGACACTATTGACTATTCCCAAAACCATAGCTATCACTACCACATGTATCACAGCTATAGAAATGATATTTTTGACATTTGCTTTTAAAATCATCTCAATCATGACGGCAATCACCATAATCAGCACTGTGAATTTAATCTCCATACCGATACCTGCCACCAATGCCATTCCCACATAAATTCTAAATCGTTTTTTTCGGGAAGTCATATCTTCCGAATAAAGATAAAGCAAGTAATACAATACCGGTGCTGCCATTGACATCACATCGGAATAAAAAGCGGCTGCCGAAAAATAAAGAGGAAAACAAAACGCCGTGAGCATCATGGCAAGAATCGCATATTCTACACCCAGTTGTATACGACAAACCATAAAAAGAGAAAACATCATGATAGTCAATGATGAAGCCCCCAGAATGACTCCTATCAGAAAATAGTCTGTAATCCCCAAAGACTTACCCAAAGAAAAAAATACTCTTAAGAATGTCAAAAGACCTATGTTGTTGGGAAAATAATGAAAATACTCCCGATAGTTCTCAATGGCACCTGTCTCCATCCACTCGATAGCACCGTCATATACAGCACTCATATCAAATACCGGAGTAAAGCGCAACCTGATACCAAAAGTAACTTCCAATATAAACATTACCAATAAATACCCACCTAAAACAAAGGGAAAATATCGTTCCACGCTCTCTTTACGCGGAGCGACCAACCGATATGCCATCTCCAACACAAACAATACGATTCCACCAATTGCCAAAAGCAGGAACTTGTTATAATCATAAGAATTGTTATGGAAAAACACCTGAATCAGTACAAATGTAATGCACAAAAGAAATAAAACATTACAGACTAAAATCGCACACTGCCTAATCATGACGGCTGACTCCGCTTTCATCCCACCTTTAAGCTTTGCTTTTATTTGAACAATCATTGTAATACCCCTCTTTTGCACAGAATCTTAAAGTTATTGTTTTTCCTTCCCATGATTCAGATACAAAAAGCCATATCCCAAACCCACAATGCATGCTCCACCTATCATATTTCCAATTGTCACCGGAATCAGATTGTGTAACAAAAAACCGGACCATGTAAGAGAATCCGCCCCGATATTGTATTCCCCTGAGACAAAGAACCCTGCGGGGATGAAGAACATATTTGCCACGCTATGTTCAAAACCCGATAGCACAAACATCAGAATCGGCAAATATAATCCCAGTATTTTCCCTGCCACCTCTTCTGCCGACAAAGAAACCAATACGGCAATACAAACCAGCATATTGCATAAAATCCCCTTGAACAGCGCATCCGAAAAAGACAGTGAGACTTTATTTTGCGCAACTGTTACAGCGGTCTGTGCCAGTTTGCCCCCAAAGAGAGAATACGCGTGACCATATGTCACTAAAACTGCAACAAAAATACTCCCGACAAAATTTCCAAGATATGCAATTACCCAATTTTTAAGCATTGCCTTTACCGTGATCTTTTTATCCAATACCGAAATGACCATCAGATTGTTTCCCGTAAACAGTTCAGCACCTGTCATGACAACCAAAAAAAGTCCAATGGGAAAAACAAACGCACTGATAAACCTTGAAAAGGATTCACCTCCGGCGTCCACTAATGCCACCTGGCTCCCAAAAGCTCCAATGGCTATAAACATACCTGCAAAGACCGCCAAAACAAAGGTTTTCATGGCAGAAAACTTCGTTTTGGCGGCACCTGCCTCTGAGTATGTTTTTGCAATGTGTGATGGTATGTACATATGCATTACCTCTATCTGATGATACCGGAGGCAATAGCCCCGGTATCATCTCATAATGAATGATTAAAACTTCACAAATCGGTCTGCTTCCTCTGTAAGGGCTCCTGCAACCTGCTTGTTATCGTCCATTGCATTGGCAATCTCACCGATACCCTTAACCAGATCTGAAGTATTAGCAGCCACATTCGTAGTGCTGGTGGTACTCTCATCCACAGACATATTGATACCGTTAATGGATTCCATGATGCTCTCCATGGACTGTTTCAAATTGATAGACATATCATTGAAACGGGTAACAATCTCATTGACATGGACTGCATCATCATTATACTGCTTACCGGCGTTTACAAAGCCCTCGTAATCCAGGACAATCGTTTCATTTATGTAATCCACCAGAGAATTTGCACTCTTGATCAATTCATTAACAGCCTCCACTACCATATTGTTAATGGTTTGGATATTGTTTGCAGCCTCCCTGCTGGATTCTGCCAACTGACTGATCTCCCCGGCAACTACCGCAAATCCGCGACCGGCTTCACCTGCTCTTGCAGCCTCAATGGATGCATTCAGTGACAACAGGTTTGTTTGACTGGAAATACTCAAAATCTCATCTGTCAGATCATTGACACGGTCAACACTCTTACTGCGCTCAATCGCCTGCTTCAACTGACCGATGATATCATTTACCACATCACTGGTACTCTGTTTATTTGCAACCGCATTTTTCTCCAGGTCTTCTGCACGTTTCTTCATGTCTACTGCATAATCGTACAGACCCTGAGACTCATCTGATAATTCTATAATATTTTCATCTACATTGCCGGCATTATCCTTAATGCTTGTCAGCGAAGCGGATATACCCTTCATGGCTGTAGACAATTCCTCCATTACAGAAGAAATGTCGTTAGAATTGTTGTTTGCCATGGATACTTTATCAGACACCAGCTTCACGATAGAGCCAAGCTGACCGGAACTGGAGTTAATCTGACCCATAATACCCTGTAATGTCTCAATAAAGCTGTTAATACCACTTGCCAAAGTACCGATTTCATCTGTACAGAAGCACTGTACACGCTTGGTCAGGTCACCCTCACCCGCATCAATGCTGGCAATAACGTCACGCAACTGCTTGTTTATGTTAATCAGACGTTTTACACACCACTTCCAGCTTACCCATACTACAAAGACAAGAACTAACATGCCTGCAATAAAGATGATGAGAATGCTAAGTCTTACACTCTTATAGACATCGTCCTGACGAACTACAGCCTTTTCCATATCCGCTTCATTCATCTCGGTCATAGTGTTCAACACTGCAGTAAGCGCCGTACCCGCCTGTTTCAAGTCGTTATTGGCTAATGCCGTTGCTGATTCTTTATCTCCTTCGGCACTGTACTTCAAAATAGCATCATAAATAACCAGATAGTCTGTATAGCTTGACTTAAACTGCTCCAGGCTCTCCCGTGCTTCGTCGGAATCCACCAGTTTTTCGTACTCGTCACATGCAGCGGAAATGGTCGCTTTCAGAGAAGCCGCCTCATCCTCCAGATTTTGCCGCAATTCTTTCGTATCCGCTATGATATGTGCAAATGCCACGCGCCTCAACGTCTGATATGAAGAATTCGTTTCACCCAGTTTTTCGATTTTCATCGCATAGTTGTCAGAGATGTCCCTACTGGTGCTCATAATCTCTGCTGTGCTCCAAAGACTCATAATCCCCATGACAAACATCAGAATACCCAGAAGTCCTACCGGAATCAGAATCTTGTATCTGATACTTAAATCTTTTAGTTTTTGTGTCATTGCATAACCCACCTTTCCATAAAATCGTTCTCATTCATTTTACACTGACAAAAAAACAAAATCATCTTTTAATACATTATAATAATCATAGAAAACTGTCAATTAGAAATTGGACAAAATCTCGTCTTTTTCACTGAGAAGATAATCGTTTTGTTTTTGAATTCGGCTTTGACGTAGCATGATGGTACAGTCCCCGGCTAGAGCAAAATATCAAAAAATGATTGCCATAAATAGAAATATATAGTAAAATTTTCCATGTATTCAGCGTGTCAAGATATGCACAGTTGATATGAGTTATCATATAACTATATTTTGTGTTTTTTTTGGGGGGAGACAATTGGAAAGGAGGCTGTTGTTGTATAGGAGATTTCATAATCTGAAAATATGACACGATACTTCTTGCGCACATTTACCTGCGCATTTTGAGAACGAAGTTCTCACAAGATAAACGCTGCTTTTGCGTTTATTATTTAAATATTTCAAGGAGGAATTGTTTTTATGAAAAAGTTAACAAAAACACTGGTTATTTTTTCAGTAATGTTAGTTTCAATCTTTTTAATAGGCAGAGTATCATCCGCCAAGGAAGTGGAAATAAATTCCACCAACTTTCCGGATAAAGCACTGCGTGAAGCATTAACCAATTTAGCAGAATATGGTAAATCTACAATTGAAACAGACGACGTAACAGGCTTATATATTTCCAGCTTTGACACTGCTATTGCAGACTTGACGGGATTAGATCTGTTCACAAACCTTAACGAGCTGGCTCTCATTGGATTTAAGGGAACAACAATCAATCTGAACAACAACAAGTTAAAGATACTGGAAATATACAACACCGGCGGTACAACTCTGAAAATTGAAGTCCCCACTTTAGAAAGTCTTTTTATCATGGCTTCTGACCCATCAGTTGATAAGCTGTCATCTATAGACATAAGCAAATGTACAAAACTGTCCACTTTATTTGTAGCTTCTAACAAAATTGCATCTGTAGATTTGAGCAAAAATGTGAAGTTAAAAGTTTTGTCTGTCGTGTCAAGCAAAATCACATCTTTAGACTTAAGCAATAACACAGCCTTAGACACTTTGGCATTAAATTGCAGTAACTTAAAGGCGATTGATGTAACAAAACTAGTTAACTTAGTTACCCTGAATCTGCAAAGCAAAAAATTTACATCCATTGACGTAAGCAAAAATACAAAACTGAAAAACTTTTCATTGGACAGCAGCAAAAGTGTCAAATCAGTCAACGTAAGCAAAAATACCGGTCTTAAAAATTTGTCTCTGACAAATATCGGCATTAATAAAGTCGACATCAGCAAAAATTTAAACCTGACCGGATTTGCATGTTATGGTTCAAAAATTACATCCTTAAACCTGACAAAACATAAAAATTTGAAAGAACTCAACGTGTCAAACACAGGAGTTAAATCATTGAACGTGACGAAAAACACGAAATTATCAAAACTTTATGTGCAAAACAGCAAATTAAAATCCTTAAACTTAAACAAAAATAAAGGATTAAAATATCTTAATGTTTCAAAGACAAAAATAACAAAAATCAATGTAACTAAGCTTACTAAACTGCTGGAATTTAATGCAGCAAACACAGGCATAAAAACATTGAACTTAAAGAAAAACAAAAAATTACTTGCACTTGATGTGTCAAATACAAAACTGAAATCATTAAACTTAAAAGCTAATAAAAAACTTACTGATTTAAGTTTTTATGGTTCAAAAATCAAAAAGTTAGATTTAAAAAATTTCAGCTATTTAAATATTCATTTCAAAGTGAAGAAAGGCAAATCCATCAACTTAAAACCATTCCTGGGTACGGGTTATACGGGTTATGTATATGAGAAAGGATACGTATCCTATAACAAATCAAAAAATACTATAAAAACCAAGAAAAAAGGAAGTTGCAGTGTGGGTCTGAGCAAAGGAAAGAAATCCTACAATATTGCAATAGAAATCGTATAATATACTGATTTCTTATATCCATAATCAGCCGCCAGAATATTCGTATTCTGGCGGTTGTCTTACTGAAATCAAGACATTAACTTTGAGAGGAAAAAATATGGCTGCCAAAGATACACTTTATTATAAAACCATACAGATAATATTGATTATACTTCCGTTTTTCTATGGTATGTACTATGAGTTTTGCGGTGCAGTAATGACGGCTGTTATCAGTGGAATTCTACTTATCATATTGCTTAAAAACCATAAACTTCAAATCTCCTTATCTGTCGGTTTTTTATTGAGCATGATTTTTGTCTGCTTATATCTCTTTTCTATTCTTTATGCAGTCGATAGCGGAATGGCTGCTTACGGTGTTATTAAGTTGCTATGGATTCCATTGTTTTTAGTTTTGTGCAGTCAACTGCAAAAAGAAAAAAGAGAAAAACTTTTTTCTATCATCCCTTACATCGGAACTGCACTGTGTCTGATTGGATTTGCGGCATATTTTTTGCCCTGGATTAAAAATTACTTTTATATTAACGGTCGTTTAAGCAGCGGTTTCCAATACGCTAATACGTTTGCATTATATTTATTAATCGGAATCATTATTTTATTTGATAAAAAAGAACTTGTATGGCGTGATTATCTGTCGGGCGCAATCCTGCTGTGTGGAATTGCACTCTCCGGCAGCAGAATTGTATTTGTTTTAACAGCATTTATCGTGTTATATTTCATTATAAGACATAGAAATAAAAAGCTTGCATGTGGTATTTTTGCTTTTGCACTGCTTTTGATCATATATATTTACATAAAAGGCGATATCACTAACGTTGGTCGTATCACCACATTTTCCTTAACAGACTCCACGTTACTCGGAAGATTTTTATATGCAAAAGATGCGCTGGGACTACTACTGAAACATCCGTTTGGAATGGGACATTTCGGATATTATTATATGGAAAACGGAATTCAGTCCGGTGTGTACTCTGTCCAATATGTCCACAATGACTGGCTGCAAATCGGACTTGACATCGGATTATTTCCTATGCTGCTCTATTTTATTTCGATAATATACTGTCTGTTTTCAAAGGAATTAAAACACCATGAAAAAATAATCCTGTCAGTGATTTTTTTACATGGTTTATTAGATTTTGACTCGGCATATGGTGCTATACAATGTATCGTTTTTATAATTATGCATAACAAGACTATTACATGGCGCGACAAACAGATAGAAGCCATCTGTATCAAAAGAAACCAATGGAGCCTTTTGTTTTCCGCCTTTTTTATAATCGGATGTTATTTTTCCGTACCACTGATCGCACGATATCAGAATCACATGGAAATTGCCGTCAAGTGGTATCCATGGGATACCGAAGCAAAACTCAAAATACTGTCTGAGTTAGAAGATACTGAAAAAGCTGACAATTTAGCAGATGAGATTTTGAGACAAAATGATACATGTGCCCTGGCATATTATGCAAAGGCAATGGTTGCAGACTTTAGTTATGACTATGAAAATATGATTCATTATCAGAAAAAATCTATCGAAAGAAATTATTTCAACCATGAAGCTTACTCAAATTATACTTATATGCTATACAACGGACTTTGTTATGCTATAGACAACGATGATGAGGCAGTCTATACACTATGCAGCGAAGAACTATTAAAGCTTCCTTCTTACATGGATGATGCAAAAGACCGTTTGAGCAAACTGGGAAAGATGATAAATGATCAGCCGGACTTAGAACCGGACGAAGATATGATAAAAATCATAGATGCTATTTCCTAATGAACCTATTGCTCTATCGCCATCCCTAGCATAACAGTACCTATTTGAACCCTGCCTCAATCTTAAAGTTTTATCGTTATCAAGGTAACGAAAATCAGCGTACCGAACATATACCGATTGACGTTGACCCAATAAATCGTAAAATCACGGGATTGAGGCAGGGATAAACCGGCGCTGTTACTCTAATCTCACTCCCCAAATAATGCATGCACTTTACTTAACAGAGTTCCCGCATGGATAGGTTTCACCACATAATCTTCCACACCGACTTCTGCAGCTTTCATTACATGACCTTTATCATTGTTCGAAGTGAGGAAAAATACAGGCACATTCTGGAGACGTTCCTCTTCCTTAACTTTATCTAACATTTGATAGCCGTCCATTTCCGGCATATCAATATCTAGTATAAGCAGATCCGGCGTACTGTTGTTCAGATACTCGAGTGCCCGCCTAGCCTTTGAAAATGTATGTAAATCATATCTCTCACCCAATACTCTTTCCAACAAAATCAAGATAAGGCCACTGTCATCCACTGCCACAATTTCTTTCTTTTCACCTACTGCCAATTTTAATTCCCTCCTTATTATGCAATTCTATTGCCTTGTCCTCATCGGCTTCAGCTTCAGACGCAATCAGCACATGTGTAATGTACTAATGCATTTTCAAAACATCCACTATATATAATAGCATACATCTCAAAAGAATGCCATAGTATATCAGGAATAGAAACAATGAAATACTATCATTTATCTCCAGAAATCACCTATAAAATCCCTACTCTAATACGATACTGATAAAAGTTCATTTCATCCTTAGGAATAGATGGATCCATCCTGCTTAATTGCTCAATATAGTCAACCTGTCCCTGTGTCAATTCGACAGACAAACCTGATATACGCTCTATCGTCAATCCACACTCCTGCATCAATGCCGCAATTTCTGTCAAGGTAAAAAATCGTAAATGTGTCCTATCTAGTATTCCTGCGTCCTGATACTCAAATCTACCATGCAAAAGATTCTGTATGACAGAAATGTGCATGATGTTCGGCAGACTAATGATAAAGAAGCCACCTTTATTTAACCATGTTTTCAAATACAGCAATGTCTCCTTAGCATCATGTAAGTGCTCTAACACATCTCCCAGCATGATACAGTCAAATTTCCTGTCAAAAGGATTATGTCTGTCCTCAATATTCCCCTGTACGACATTCAGATAATGAGATGCTATGTCAACAACCTCTTTATTTAATTCCATTCCATACAACTGCGCATTAGGATATACATTCCCAATTTGCAACAAAGTTGCCCCTGAACCGCATCCGATATCTAATATCGAAAAATCTCTGTTTTTACTATATGGCAGATACTCTATCAATTCTTTTCTGACATGGGCAAAATATCCCCAGGAAACTCCCCATTTTCTATTAAAAATTTCCTTGTTTCCTTGCAACAACTCCTGATATTCTTG
The DNA here is from genome assembly GCA_022510685.1 of Lachnospiraceae bacterium. Taxonomy (GTDB): domain Bacteria; phylum Bacillota; class Clostridia; order Lachnospirales; family Lachnospiraceae; genus Butyribacter. The sequence goes on from JAFLTA010000020.1 coordinate 36,142, forward strand.
CGATTGTTTTTGCTTCATGCCACGAAAAGACGAATGACCATAATGAAAAATAAAACTGTCGGGACAAAATACAAGACTATAGCCATGGGTTAATAATTTTAAGCAGATATCGTCATCTTCAAAATTTCCCAGACCATATATCTCATCCATGCCATCGGTCTCCTCCCATGCATCTCTCTGAACCATCATGGCAAAACCTACAAGGGCTACACGCTTTTCATGGCGCTCTGGTGCATATGCATTGTTTTTTGCTGCATATGTAAAGTATCCCTCCGGTTGGGAAAATCTTTCGACAATCCGCTGTCGTTTTCCCGCATTATTAGAACAGCTTCCGACTGCTCCTGTTTTCTCCCTCTCATACAGCGCCATATGAAGATTATATATACTGTTTTTCAAAACAATGGTATCATTATTCAGCAAAAAGATATCATTTCCCTTTTGTGCAATTTCTGCTCCCTGATTACAGGCAACCGGAAAACCTTTATTATCATCATTTAAAATAATACGAATGTCTTCTTGTTCCTTAAGCCATTCTCTGGTTCCATCCGTAGAGCAATTATCAACAATAATTACTTCGTAAGTACCTGAAGGAACATTTTCCCGGATACTGTCCACACAGAGCTTTGTCATATCAAGCTGATTATAAGTGACCAGTATAATAGATACTTCTTTTCTCTGAAAACGATTGCAGAAATCTTCATAATACGCGGCTAACGCCTCGTAATCTTCCTCATTGCTATAATAGATTGCATTTTCATAAGAGAATTGAGCCTGCTCATATTTTTTTGCCCCTTCTTTAACCTGTCCAAGCATAAAATATAATTCTGAATTGAAGGCATTTATCTCCAATCCTTTATAAATACTTTTTTCCGCTTTTTCCCTTTCTCCCTGTGCCAAAAAGATACTGCCTTCCAAAATCGCTACAGTATCATCAAATAAATAGTCCTCTCTTGACTTCCATTCTTTTAACAGAGACTCCCCTAAAGTATAGTCATTCTCAGCTAATGCATTGGTAATTGCTTCTAAATAATTACTCATCTATCTTCCCCCTATATTTTGAGACAAATTACATCTCAAAAATTCTTTAGATTCCTCAATTTCCTGACTCAACATTTCCTGTACCAAAGTATAGTCAATTTCTTCCACCCACTCATCCAGATACCATGTACTGTCTTCATCAACAATGCGTTCTGCAAGCACATCATATTTTTCAAAAGTCGCAAAACGATATTTTTCCCTGTTCCTTATAGTGACAAATGGTTTATTAAAAATGATAGAAAAACAAGTGCCGTGGAAAGAATCCGAAATAACGTACTGACAATGAGACATATAATACATCCAGTCTTCCAACGGTATACGACACTTCGTATTTTCGTACCCCATCATCATCTGATTGTGGTCTTCATTTAGCGGATAGCAATCCAATACTACTATCAACTTAATCCCCAGTCGTTTCTGTATCTCCAAACATAGCTTTCTCTTATCTTCTGTTGGAGTTAAAATATACGCCATGATAAATGGCTCCTTTTCCTCACATTGAGAATGTGAAGCCAAATCCATATATTCCTCTTTACTTAGTAAAAATACAGGGTCTACAACCTTTTGTGCCTCAACACCGTATTTCTCGCGACATAAAGAAACACCAAATTCTTCCCGCACAGATACCTTGTCAAATTTCTGAAAAAGAGTGCTTCCCCTTTCCGCAGATATCGCTACTTGCGGATGTCCAAAGGAAGATGCATATGATAATCTCTTTTTACCGTCTTCTACAAAATGTAAATAATAGCAATCCCCATATTTCCATAACTGCTGATAATTATAGTTCCAAATCTGGTCAGAACCCACCATAAAACAGTCACAGCTTTCATTAATCCCCTTAACATTTCCTTCAGTAAAATACCCAGAACTTAACTCATATGTCCGTTTCGCAAAATCCCCCATTACTCCCACAGGTCGCAGTGTGCTAATATTGTCCAACGCCAACACTTTGTATCCCTGATTTTGTAAATAGGTATACAGGGCATAGTTCGTCAATGCATTTCCATAGTTTTGTGTCCACATAAGTACCAATGCTATATCAAAATGTACCTTTTTCTTTGTTTCACAAATGGAATGCTCCAAAGAATCCCTATTCCAATTTTCAAAAAATATCTGACGAAATTTTGTCCTGCCCACAGAGGCATTGATACATTTATTAAATATGACAGCACCTATAGTCTCAATAGCAGCAACATATTTCCAGTTTCGCCTTAGCTTTCTGAAATACCGGCCTCCCTTTATCGTATTTTCTGTCACAAAGGAAGTTCCAAAACCGTCGTCATCAGGCTCATAATTATGAATGCCCCAAAAGTCCCCTACTGTAATATCACTATATTTTTGTTTCTTAAAATGACAATCATAACAGGAATTTCTCAAAATCCAGTTGTTTAAGAACGCATACGTATAAGGATTTTCCATATCCTTTTCCACGGATTTACTACCGTCTCTATATTCCATGTAGAATCCGACTGCCCAGCCTAAGGATTGTTTATCCCTAAAGGAAACAGAGGAGATTTCCTGCTGCTCGGAAAGCCACCCCGCAAACACTTTAGGCGATGGTACTCCATGGCAGACCACATCTACCGTCAAAAGATTCGGATATTCTTTTTGATTCAGAAAAGTATGCAAAGCCGCCATCTGGCATGCGCAGCCCGAAAATAACACCTGCTCTCCTTCTTCCAGAAGCTCCTCTACCTTCTCATAAACCCCACTCATATCACTCTGTACATACTTTGAAGAAAACATTTTCTCAACATCTTCTCTCCGATTAGAAACAATATGTTTTGCTGCAAACTCCTCCGTGTAAACAACGCCGGCGACCCATCCGCCTTTCTGCAAAAAATATTCTGCCAATACAGGAAACACTCCACCGGAAGAGCATTTGCTGCGAATTTCATCCGTTGCTTGGACTGCATAACAATTCTCAGGATTTTTTGTTCCTGTTATCATATTGCACAACGGACAAACCTCCACACATTTTCCACAATGAATACAGGAAGCCTCGTCAATTTTCGGAAAAGCAAATCCTTCCTCATCATATTCCTGCCTTATTGCTCCCTGACCACATGCAGAATAACAAGACATACATCCTACACAATCCTGCACCTTTTCAATTGTATGACCGGATAGTTGCTGCGGACGGTTGGATGTATCTAATTCTATCTCTTTCTTCTGTATGAAACGCTGCACTTCACTCCTGTCTATCGTAGATAAACATTGCAAAAAGATATCCCGCTTTTCTGCATCTGTGTTATTTAATACTGCTTCTAACTTTTTTTCCAATAACCCAAACTGCAATAAATTATCGTAATGCGCCTCAACAATAAAACTCTGTGTGATAATCTCCTCTACATCAGATATACCTTGTTCGTTCTTCTGATACTGATGGGAAATTACAAGTATTTCCGGTATATAATCTACCGCATACAACTGAGCCAGCCGTATGCAAAACTCATATTCCTGCAACGCCTGCAATTCTGTATTAAACCCACCCAGATTTTCAAACACATTTTTGCGAATTAATAAAGCATTTATGTCTATCAGTTGTCTGGTGAGACTGCACGGATAAATATATTTACTTTTGCAGGGCAATGGTATATCTTTTTCAGGAAATTCCTTCCCATTCTCTGTATCGCCTTCCTTATCTAAGTATGCACAACTGCAATAAACAGCATTTTCATCACTATCCGCAGATAATAACTGCTTCATCTGTTTTTCCAGTTTATCCAGCACCCAAATCATATCCGGATTTAAAAAGGCAATATACTCTCCGTTTGCATGAGATGCTCCGATATTTTTACTAGCTGTCAAACCAACTTGCTCTTCATTAACGATATATATGATGTTGTCAAGATTTCCATAAGTATTCTCTACTACCGACAAAGTATCATCTGTGGAAGCGTCATCAACAATAATAATTTCTGTATTTTTCCAGCTCTGGCATAAAATGCTGTCTATTGCATCACATAATATATCACTTTGATTGTGAGTGGTTACCACTACACTGATCATTTTTTCAAACATACTCCCATTTGTCCTTTCCATGTATTTTACACAATAGTATTTGTATCTGCTACCCCTACCTGTTCTTTCCAATATTTCTTGGAAAGACGTTAATATATCCTGCACAACCATTTACGATAGTTTCTTCATCCGTTCTTCCAGTTTCTCTTTCAAATACTCATATCTTAATCGTTTTTCTTCTTTGGCAAAATGCACTTCCCTAGACTGCTCCGGATTATTTTCATACACTAATTTTTCATCTCCAAACTGCTCGCTGGTCAAATCGAAAACATGATCATCCACAACGTTATAACAGTGATAATTTCCACCGGGTCTTAGCACTCCATACACTTTACCCCCAAAGATATCCTGCACCAAAAATGCCGTAATAGAACACTGTCCCAATGTTTTATTTTCCGGTGTCCACTCTGCCTGTAATCTTGGGGCGCACGTTTCCTTACACCATATATCAGACAATGCATCATATAAATTCCATGGTGTTTTTATGTCACAATACTTGTCCTCAATTGCGGACACATCTGCATTTTCCCATCCATAAAATTGATAATTCATATCCTGTTACCTCCCAATAAAACATTGCATCTCCTGTATTTCGATTGCCATATCACATAAATCATTCCTCTTTACTACTATGTTTTTTCATTATCCAACATCAAACTTCATATAACATACTCCACAGTTGCTTGCCTATACTCCAAATGTTACATATTCTGACACAGCAAATCCACTCCAGCTACCATTATAACGTATGTAAAGTTTATAATCCGGATTCAAATCCCTCATCAATTTTGGAATCTCCCATATATGATGGTTATTATGATAAGTGCAAATTGCAAGTTTGGACTTATCATTAATGATGTGATTTCTGGCACCTTCGATAGCTTCCAATTCGCTTCCCTCAATATCTATTTTAATAAATGTAACCATCTCCTGAATATCATCATCCAAACGCACCACCTCAACAGGGAGCTTTCCATCACTGCCTATCCTATTGGTACTTCCTATTTCTGCCGTCTGCATATACATCGTGGTATTCTCACTGCCAACTCCAGCATTACGGATTACAATATCGTCGAATGGCTCCAGTTTTTCTTGCATCTTCTTGATAGAATCCGGTGTTAATTAATCACAAGAATCGACTCCGGATATTTCTCCTCCCACCGGCAAAGCTTTTCATAAGTAGTATCCGTAGAAGCATCATCGACACAAATTTGAGCGCTGCTATGCTATAACCATATCCTCAAATTGTGTCATTCAGAAAAAGAGAATGTTTATGCCATAGCATCAAACATTCCCTCTTGATGGTTATTTTTCTGTTGTCTGGCAAACTCCTCATATATATTCAGAAAATATCTTATCGTTTTTAGGTGCCAAGTCGCTCCATTACGGTGCAATGGAATTTGCTCCATCCACCAACAGACTCTGACCGGAATAATAACAAGAATCCGGTCCGGCGAGGAATGCGATGAGCGGTGCAATATCTTTTTCCGGATCACCAAAACGACGCATAGGATTCAGCATAACCTGCTTCTCGTATTCCTCCGGAAACTTCTCTGCCCACTGCTTAGCCGCCGGAGATTCTGCCCCCGGAAGAACACAATTCACGCAAATTCCGTATTGTCCCCATTCCTTTGCAGCCACCTTGGTCAACCCCCGGACCGCTTCTTTATTCGACGCATATGCCAATTGACCTGCAATACCAAACATACCAGTAGCGGAGGCAAAATTGATGATACGCCCTTCATTCTGTTCTTTCATATAAGGAAAGGCTGCCTGCATATAGTTCAGAGAACCGATGGTGCCGCTCTGCCATGCCAACAACATATTCTCATAGGTAGTATCCTCAACATTGCTGGAGGGAACGATTGCCTGACCATTATTGACGATTACATCAATGCTGCCATATTCCTTTACAGCTTTTTCAACTACTTCATACACACGCTCACGATCTGCAGAATCACAAGTCATAGCAAAAGCTTCTCCACCTTCCTCTTTGATTTCCGCCACAGTCGCCTCAATGGGTTCCAGGCGACGACCGGTGCAGACCACCTTCACACCTCTCCGTGCCAAGACTAAGGCAATTCCCTTGCCGATACCCTGTCCGGCACCTGTTACGATTGCAATTTTTTCATTGAGCTGTTTCATCATTGTTCCCCCTTTATTACACAATACTTGATTGGATACCATTCCTTTCATGTACAAGTATACACTAATTAACAACATAGTTTCTTCAACTATTTTATTATAATACCTTAGTCTTACAAACTTTTCAAGAATTATTTAAAAATAGATACTATCAAGAATAAACAGAACAAAATGTTTATGCTTAGTTAGGAAATGCGGAGTTTCCTAATTAAGCAAAAAAGCCCCATAAGCACTGTATTCACCAGTGTTTATGAGGCTATTTCCATACATAATTTCATATCCACAAGTTTTGCGTAAACTCCGCTAAACTTGCAAAACATACACAAAACTTAACCTGCCTATAATGACAATTCAGGAATTGCAGCAGGAAATCATTAATTTAAACTCTCGATTCACTTGTACCACTTCTGATATAGGTGATTGGAAAGTTGCTAAATGTACAGAATATCAGTTGCTTGGTAAGGAATTACCATATGATATTGAGGAACTTGGTGCTGCAAGACAGGCTGTTAGAGATGAAATCAATCTGATTCAGGAAAGAATTGCAGAGCTAGAGCTTCAGGAACAGGAAGCAGATGTGGAATAATTGGATTTGTTGACATTTGTGATTGCATTGTTAGAAATGGGGATAACCGTTTGGCTATCCCCTATTTTTTACGATTTATTATCATTTTTTATAGTATTTTTTGTAGTAATAATAATATTTACTATTGATAATACGTTTGTAACAATTACATATACTAAAAAATATTTACGATAATTCAATACTGCTAACCCTATCTCTGATACTCCATTAGTGTCCTGAATAATTGTATTGTACGAAGTCATAATCCTTATAATATGCCTATAAAACATAACTGACATAATAATAATGATTATGGTAATAGTGGCAACTATTCTATTCTTTTGTCTAAATGATTTCAGGTTTATAAATAATACCTGTATCAACAGCAAAATACCCATTGCCCAAAACAAAGCAGAATGAGCAAATAGAGATTGTACATACTCCCATGCTGCTATTTTATATTCACCCATTTCATGAGCTAAATTTGATAGTAAAACAGTTGACAAAGTTATAAGTAATATCCATATTATAATAGAAAATGAATTTTTGATAATTTTCATATATATCATCACCTTTAAAATTATTTAAAATCAGCACCAGTAGTAGATGGTTTATTAGAAAATTGTCATATAACTAAAATATAAAGGCAGTCGATGAAACTGCCATTATATTTTGTACTATATATGTGTAAATTGATACTGTCATTTATGCGTAAACTTCGCTGAAGGTATTTCTATATGATTTTACGCATTTTGCTACGCAAATTATACTCAAAACTTCATGATAATTTACGATAGTTTACGATAATTTATGACACCTTACTCATTTACATTATTTGATATGAAACTGCTTGAAATCAGCATATATACTGTGTTTCAAGGATATTATTCTTAGTGTTTCGCCGAGGTACTTATCAAAGCTATAATTGTGCCGCTACCTCTGCCGCAAAGTCCTCTTCCTTCTTCTCCAGACCTTCACCAGTCTCATAGCGTACAAACTTAGTTACATTCAGTTTGCATCCCTCTGCCTTGGCAACGGATTCAACATACTGCTTTACGTTCTCCTTGTTCTCAGCCTTTACATAAGCCTGCTCTAAAAGACATACTTCCTTCAGCTCTTTATTCAGACGACCAAGAATCATCTTCTCAATGATATTGTCCGGCTTGCCCTCATTCTTCGGGTCATTCTTAGCCTGTGCCAAAAGCACCTGCTTCTCATGCTCCTTGTAGTCCTCATCCACATCATCAGAGGAAACATACTTCGGATTCAGGGCTGCAATCTGCATAGCTACATTCTTCAGACACTCCTTCACACCATCGCTGTCGCTGTCTGTATCAGCCTCGACCAATACACCAATCTTACCACCGGCATGAATATAAGAAACTACCAATCCGCTTGTCTCTACCTTTTCGAAACGACGGATATTCATATTCTCACCAATCTTAGCGATCATTGCCTTTAACTTGTCCTCTACAGAACCGGCGTCGTCTGCCTTCCATGACTCTGCTAAAAATGCATCAATATCTGTAGCGTTTGTCTCTCTTGCCTGAGCTGCAACCTGAGCCACATACTCCTGAAATACTTCATTCTTTGCCACAAAGTCTGTCTCAGAGTTTACTTCCACGATAGATGCACTCTTACCGTCACCGCTTACATCCACGGCAACGATACCCTCTGCCGCAATACGACCGGACTTCTTAGCAGCCTTTGCCAGACCGTTCTCACGCAGCCATTCTACTGCTGCATCCATATCACCATCTGTATTTGTCAGTGCCTTCTTACAATCCATCATTCCGGCACCGGTCATTTCTCTTAACTCTTTTACCTGTGAAGCTGTAATTGCCATTTCACTTATCCTCCATTAATTCAATATTACTCTGCATCCTCTTCCTCAACAGGAGTGTCATCCATAGAAACACCCTGATTTGCCTCGATAACGGCATCAGCCATTGTAGAAACGATCAGCTTAACCGCTCTGATAGCATCATCGTTACCCGGGATAACATAATCCAATTCCTCCGGATCGCAGTTGGTATCTGCAATACCGATGAGAGGAATACCTAATGTATGTGCCTCCTGAACGCAGATTCTCTCTTTCTTAGGATCTACAATGAAGATGGCATCCGGAATCTGCTTCATATCCTTGATTCCACCGAGGTTTTTCTGCAATTTCTCCCACTCTTTCTTCAGACCGATTACTTCTTTCTTGGGAAGTACATCAAAAGTACCATCCTCTGCCATAGTCTCAATGGCTTTCAGTCTCTTAATACGAGTCTGGATCGTCTTGAAGTTGGTCAGCATTCCACCTAACCATCTCTCGTTTACATAGTACATACCACAACGCTCTGCCTCTGACTTAATAGAATCCTGAGCCTGCTTTTTGGTACCAACGAAGAGAACAGTACCACCATTTGCAACGATATCTTTTACTGCATTGTATGCAGAATCTACCATTCCTACAGACTTCTGTAAGTCAATGATATAGATGCCATTGCGCTCTGTGTAGATGTACTCTGCCATTTTAGGGTTCCATCTTCTTGTCTGATGTCCAAAGT
>JAFLTA010000021.1 GCA_022510685.1 Lachnospiraceae bacterium
TTGAGAACGAAGTTCTCACAAGATAAACGCCGCTTTTGCGTTTATTATATCATATACTATATCGGCTAAAATGAAAAAAAATATAGAAAAGTGCTTGACAACAAGAGGAGGTAGTGCTATCTTACCTATAGATGTTAGCACTCCATTTTGTAGAGTGCTAACAAGAAAGACGGAAGGGAGTGATATGGTGGAGCTGGATGAGAGAAAATTAAAAATTTTACAGGCAATTATTCGCACTTATCTGGAAACAGGCGAACCGGTTGGTTCCCGTACGATATCCAAGGATACTGATTTACATTTGAGTTCGGCGACCATTCGCAACGAGATGTCAGATTTGGAGGACATGGGTTATATTTTACAGCCCCACACTTCTGCCGGACGCATTCCGTCTGATAAGGGTTATCGCTTATATGTGGATACCATGTTAGATGACAAGACACATGAAGTGGAAAACCTAAAAGAGGAACTGGAGGAAAAGGCGGACAAAATAGATGTTTTGCTAAAGCAGATTGCGAAATTTCTGGCGACAAATACGAACTATGCCACTATGGTTTCTGGTCCGCGTTATCAGAGTAAGAAAGTAAAATTTATTCAATTGACTGCAGTGGATGAGGAAAGTCTGCTGGCGGTAATCGTATTGGATAACAATCATGTGAAAAACCAGTTAATTCCCATTGAGGCACCTATAGAAGCGGAACGCATAGCCAAGATTAATTTTTTGTTGAATACTACGTTAAACGGTCTGGATGTTACAGAGATGAATCTGGCATTGATCGGGCAGATCAAGTCACAGATGAAAGAGGACAGTGCCGTTATTGATTCCGTCCTGGAGGTTATTGGAAACGCTCTTACCGCAGAGGAAACTCCGGAAGTGTATACCAGTGGTGCCACTAATATATTGAAATATCCGGAGTTGTCTGATAAGTCCAGTGCAGCGGAGCTCCTGGTTGCCTTTGAGGAAAAGCAGGAGATTAACAACTGGCTGGAGATTCCATCGGCGAATACCAATCTTTCCGAGGAAAGTCACGACATTCAGGTATATATCGGAGATGAGACGCAGGTGGCGTCCATGAAGGACTGCTCTATGGTGACGGCAACTTACCGTATCCATGAAGGAGTTTACGGAAAAATCGGTATTGTGGGACCTAAGCGGATGAATTATGACAAAGTGGTGGGAACTTTGCAGTCCCTTATGACACAGTTGGATGATATCTTTAAGGATAAAAAATAAACAGAGAGGTGGTAACAAACGTGGCAGATAAGAATAAGACAAAAAAGAAGAAAAGTGATAAGGATGTATTAGAGCAGGAAAAGACATCTGATGCACCGGAGACGGAAGAAAAGAAAGAAAAAGAAGAACAGGATATAGTTCAGGAAAAAGAGGCAGAAACTGTGGAAGACGAACATTCTGAAGATGAGGCAGAAACAGCCAAAGAGGAAACTGCTGACAAAGAGCCGGTTTCTAGTAAGAAAAAAGACAAACGGACAGCAAAGCTGGAAGAACAATTGGCGGATTTAGAAGATAAGAGAGTACGTCAGCTGGCTGAGTTTGAAAATTTCCGTAAGCGCTCTGAAAAAGAGAAGTCTCAGATGTTTGAGATGGGTTCTAAAAACGTGGTGGAGAAGATTCTGCCGGTGATGGATAATTTTGAAAGAGGTCTTACGGCAGTTCCGGAGGAGGATAAGGAATCACCTTTTGTACAGGGAATAGAACTTGTCTATAAGCAAATGCTCACAGCATTTGAGGAACTGGGTGTGACACCTATTGAGGCAGTGGGACAGGAGTTTGATCCGAATTTGCACAACGCTGTAATGATGGTGGATGATGATGAACTGGAAAGCGGCATGGTAGCAGAGGAGCTGCAAAAGGGGTATCTCTATAAGGACAATGTGGTACGCCACAGTATGGTTAAGGTGGTAAACTAGAACGCATAGGAAGGATGTACAGTGCATCCGGTACGAATGTGATCCGGTTTTAATATAGCGACTAAGGTGTTAAAAACATGACACCCTAATCAATATAAAGAATGTATAATTTGAAATTATTTTTTGGAGGTAATTGCAATGAGCAAGATTATTGGTATCGATTTAGGAACAACAAACTCTTGTGTAGCTGTCATGGAGGGTGGTAAGCCGGTTGTTGTAGCAAACACAGAGGGAGCTAGAACAACACCATCCGTTGTGGCGTTCACAAAAAACGGTGAGCGTCTGGTGGGAGAGCCTGCAAAACGTCAGGCAGTGACCAATGCAGACAAAACTATTTCATCCATAAAAAGACATATGGGTACGGATTATCGTGTTGCCATTGATGATAAGAAGTATTCTCCACAGGAAATCTCTGCAATGATTTTACAGAAATTAAAGGCAGATGCAGAAGGATATCTGGGAGAGAGCGTATCAGAGGCAGTTATCACGGTGCCGGCATATTTCAATGATGCACAGCGTCAGGCAACTAAGGATGCGGGTAAGATTGCCGGTCTCGATGTAAAGAGAATTATCAACGAGCCAACGGCAGCTGCACTGGCATATGGTCTGGATAATGAGAAAGAGCAGAAAATTATGGTATATGACTTAGGTGGTGGTACCTTTGATGTATCCATTATTGAGATTGGTGACGGTGTCATTGAGGTATTGGCTACTTCCGGTGATAATCATCTCGGTGGTGACGACTTTGATGATAAAATTACACAGTACATGATTGATGAGTTTAAGAAGGAGCAGGGTGTTGACTTATCTAACGATAAGATGGCGCTGCAGAGATTAAAAGAATCTGCAGAGAAGGCAAAGAAAGAATTGTCTTCCGCTACCACGACGAACATCAACCTGCCATTCATCAGCATGAATGAGAACGGTCCTCTTCACTTTGACATGAACTTAACGAGAGCTAAATTTGACGAGTTGACCCATGATTTGGTGGAGAGAACAGCAACACCGGTTTCCAATGCATTAAAAGACGCGGGAATTACTTCCTCTGAGCTTGGTCAAGTATTGCTGGTAGGTGGTTCTACCCGTATTCCGGCAGTGCAGGATAAAGTAAAACAGTTGACCGGACATGAGCCGAGCAAATCGCTGAATCCGGATGAGTGTGTGGCATTGGGTGCGTCTGTACAGGGTGGTAAACTGGCTGGTGATGCCGGTGCCGGTGATATCCTTCTGTTGGATGTAACTCCGCTGTCCCTCGCTATCGAGACAATGGGTGGCGTGGCTACCAGACTGATTGAGAGAAATACCACGATTCCTACCAAGAAGAGTCAGGTATTCTCCACTGCAGCAGACAACCAGAGTGCAGTAGACATTAACGTACTGCAGGGTGAGCGTCAGTTTGCCAAAGACAATAAATCTCTTGGACAGTTCCGTCTGGATGGTATCCCGCCGGCAAGAAGAGGTGTGCCACAGATTGAGGTTACCTTTGATATCGATGCCAACGGTATCGTAAACGTATCGGCAAAGGATTTGGGAACCGGCAAGGAGCAGCATATTACCATTACGGCAGGCTCTAATATGTCTGACGATGAAATTGAGAAGGCAGTTCAGGAAGCAGCTCAGTTTGAGGCTGAGGATAAGGCTCGTAAAGAGGCAATTGATACACGAAACGATGCAGACAGCATGGTATTCCAGACTCAGAAAGCGTTGGATGAAGTTGGCGATAAGATTAGTGCTGATGAGAAAGCACAGGTGCAGGCAGATATTGATGCACTGAAAGAACTGGTAGAAAAGACTGATCCGGATAATATGTCAGAGTCCGATGTAGCTGACCTTAAGGCAGGAAACGAAAAACTGATGCAGAGTGCACAGAACGTATTCCAGAAAATGTATGAGAGTACTCAGGCAGCAGGTGGTCCTGATATGGGCGGCATGGGTGCCGGTCCTGATATGGGTGCCGGTGCAGCCGATGATGCCGGTGATGACGTTGTAGACGGTGAATACCGCGAAGTGTAGGCAGGAGTTTAAAATATGGCGGATAAAAGAGATTATTACGAGGTATTAGGCGTAAGCAGAAGTGCTACCGATTCAGAGATAAAATCTGCCTATCGGAAGCTGGCAAAAAAATATCACCCGGACACGAATCCGGGTGATAAAGAAGCGGAGGTAAAATTTAAGGAAGCCTCCGAGGCATACGCCATACTCAGTGATTCGGAAAAGAGGCAGCAATACGACCAGTTCGGTCATGCCGCTTTTGAAGGCGGTGCGGGAGGTGCCGGAGGTTTTGATTTTGGCAGCTTCGATATGGGTGATATTTTCGGAGATCTGTTTGGTGACTTCTTTGGTGGCGGCAGAAGCAGGGGACCGTCAAATGGTCCGATGAAAGGGCAGAATGTCCGTGTTTCCGTGCGCTTGACTTTTGAGGAAGCGTGTTTTGGTGCTGAGAAGGAAATCGAATTAAACATTAAAGAGGAATGCGAGAAGTGTCACGGAACCGGTGCGAAGCCGGGTACATCGCCGGAGACTTGCAGCCATTGTGGTGGTAAGGGACAGGTGGTTTTTACGCAGCAATCCCTGTTCGGTGTGGTCAGAAATGTGCAGGCGTGTCCGGATTGCCGGGGAACCGGTAAAATCATCAAGGAGCGTTGTCCGGATTGCAGCGGTGGTGGTTATATCAGCCGCAGGAAAAAGATTTCTGTCAGTATTCCGGCAGGTATTGACAACGGGCAAAGTGTCCGTATCCGCGATAAAGGAGAGCCGGGTGTCAATGGAGGTCCGCGGGGCGATTTGTTAGTGCAGGTTGTAGTGAGCCGCCATCCGGTATTCCAGCGTCAGGATTATGACATATATTCCACAGCACCGATTACTTTTGCTGATGCTGCCCTGGGAGCGGATGTACGAATTAAAACCATTGATGGTGAGGTTATTTATACGGTGAAACCGGGAACTCAGACCGATACCAGAGTACGGCTGAGGGGCAAGGGTGTACCTACTACCCGAAATAAACAGGTAAGGGGAGACCATTATGTAACCTTAGTGGTTCAGGTGCCTACCAAAATGAATGGGGAACAAAAAGAGCTTCTTCGGGCATTTAATGAGGCAATGTATGGCAAAAAAGAGGAAGATGATTTGAAAGACCAGAAGGAAAAAAGGAATCCTTTTAAAAAGAAAAAATAAAAAACAGCCATTGGAACGTTTCTGTTTCAATGGCTGTTTTGTAATGATAATTATAATTTTAACACATAATAAGCGCAAGGCTTACCAGTCCTCTACATCTGCAAACGGGTTGGTGGGATCGCTGAGACTTTCGGAAGGAGTATGTGCCGGTGTTGTACCATTTTCATCTTCTCCCTGATCTTCCAGCAGGGTTTGGATTTGCTTTTCCGTGATTTCATCGGATGCTTCAACTGCGTCTGCTTTGCTTTTCAAGGCAAGTAACCGTTCCTGTTCTCGTCTCTGAACCTCTGCCAGGATTTGCTGAATTTCTTCGTCGTGGTTATCCACCAGAAATCCCTCCATTTGATTCAGACACAGAAAATATTTTATGATTTTACCACAAGTAAGACCGATGTGCTCGGCATTACAATAATCGGAATCCCGTTTGTAGGGCAGCTTGTCATACATGGAAATAGGATATTCCAATGTGGTTTCATATTTTAAAGAAAAGGGCATTTGATTCATATAAGCACACTCCTTTTTCGTTTTATGTTTATGTATATGTATAGTTATATACATGTATATGTCTCTATTATATCGCAGTCTGCCAAAAGATGCAATGAAGATTTGTTTGACTTTTGGAAATGGTGTGATATAATTACGATTGATATTTTAGAATCTTTTGAATGTTCAAGGTATTACCATTATATGGATTGATTTCGTGTAATGATACAATACAGGGAGAATGAAACAATGATGAAAAAGTATTTGAAAAATTTTAGACGATATCAGTATTTACTGACGGAGCTTGTAAAAAAAGATATCAAATTAAAATATCGTCGTTCTTACTTGGGGATTTTGTGGACGTTAGTTGAACCACTACTAACAATGTTGGTATTAACTCTGGTGTTTGGAACTTTTTTCGGAAGAAACGACGAGCAGTATCCGGTTTATATCTTATCGGGGCGATTGCTTTACTCCTTTTTCTCCTCCGGTACGAAAGCCGGACTGAAATCAGTCAGTGGTAATGCAGCGATGATTAAAAAGGTATATGTGCCCAAATATATTTATGTATTATCAACGGTTATTTCCAATTTTATAACATTTGTAATTTCTTTGATTGTACTTGTGGGGGTGGGGATTGTGCTCCATGTACGACCTACCATATATTTGCTTCAGGCATTTATACCACTGTTGATTCTGCTGGTTTTCACCATGGGGGTCAGCATGATTCTGGCAACGTTGAATGTATTTTTCAGGGATATTGAATATATTTGGTCGGTTCTTACCATGCTGATTATGTATGCATCCGCTATTTTTTATCAGCCCGACCGTGTCATCAATACCGGAAACGGATGGATTTTTAATATCAATCCGATGTATATGTGTATTGCAAATTTCCGTAATACGGTTTTGTATGGACTGCCAATGAATATGAAGCATTGTGTGGTTTCTGCTGCCATTGCGGTTTTACTTCTTGTTGTGGGAATTGTATTCTTCAACAAGAAACAGGATGAATTTATTTTGTATGTATAGTGTATAGGAGGCTGTCTTGAAAGAGAATATAGCGATTAACGTAAAAGATGTGGGAATGTGTTTTAATCAGAGTAAAGAGCGTGTGGACAACCTGAAGGAGTACATGATCAGGTTTGTCAGACGCGATTTGAAATACAATGAGTTTTGGGCATTGAGGGATATAGATTTCCACATAAAAAAGGGAGAGAGATTAGGCGTGTTGGGACTCAATGGCTCCGGAAAGAGTACACTGCTCAAGGTGGTTTCCGGTGTGTTGAAGCCTACAACCGGTAAAGTCCAGACCAGGGGAATGATAGCGCCGTTATTGGAGTTAGGTGCAGGTTTTAATTCCGAGTATACCGGCAGGGAGAATATTTATCTATATGGTGCGGTGTTAGGTTACTCCAAAGAATTTCTGGATGAAAAGTTTGATGAGATTGTAGATTTTTCCGAACTGGGTGAATTTATCGAAGTTCCGATTAAAAATTATTCTTCCGGTATGAAAGCCCGTCTCGGATTCTCCATCGCAACGATTGTGGAGCCTGATATTTTGATTTTGGACGAGGTCTTGTCGGTTGGTGATAAAAAATTCCGCCGAAAAAGCGAAAGAAAGATTATGAATATGTTTGATAAGGGAGTTACGGTACTGTTTGTATCTCATTCCCTGGAACAGGTATGCCGGCTTTGCGATAAGGCAATCATATTAGACAGTGGTATTCTTGTGGCGAAGGGACCGGTAGATAAGGTGGCTCGTATCTATAAAAATATGACAGAGTGATGTTTCGTTAAAATTGACAGGGGGTTTGCGGCATGAAGGTAAAGCGTTATCTCGGTTTTTATATATTATTGCCGATTTTGTTAGAGATTTTGATTGAATCCTTTAACCGGAAGTCTGTCTTTTCTGCATTTAAATATTTAACCGGAAGTCCGTTACTATTTCTTTTTAATACATTGATTATTATGCTTACATTGTCAATCGCTATGTTTTTTAAACGGGAAATTTTTGCATTGGTGACAATTGCTACAGTGTGGGTTTTGTTTGGTGTGGTAAATTTTGTGATTCTGCATTTCAGGGTGACTCCTTTTTCGGCAGTAGATTTTACATTGATTAAAAGTGCAATTAGTGTGTCGGGACATTATTTGAACTTGTTTACTATTGCCATGGTTATTTTTGCGGCAGTCGTTCTTTTGGTGGGACTGGTATGTCTTTTTCTGAAAGCACCCGTCAATACGGAATATAATCATCGGCAGATTTTATTTTCCCTGACATTTTGTGCAACTCTGGGTATGGCAATCGTGGTGATTCACCGTTCCAGCAATTCTGTTCAGGCGTTGTCGACCCATTATACCAATATATCGGAAGCATATGAAAACTATGGCTTTGCCTATTGTTTTGCCAACAGTATTTTGGATACCGGAATCAAAAAACCGGAAAACTACAGTGAAGAATCGGTGAGGGCGGTATCCGGTGCCTTGGACAACCAAAAGAGCAGTGACAAGCATCCGAATATCATCATGGTACAGTTGGAATCCTTTTTTGATGTGGAATATGTGAAAGGCTTACGTTTTTCCCGGGACCCATTGCCGAATTTCCACCGGCTGGAGAGAAAATACAGTTCGGGAATGATTACTGTGCCAACAGTTGGTGCAGGAACGGTTAATACGGAATTTGAGGTGCTTACAGGGATGCGTCAGCATGATTTCGGAGTCAGCGAGTACCCGTACAAGACTGTGTTAAAAACGACGGCATCCGAAAGCGTATGCACGGATTTGAAGGCACTTGGATATACTGCTCATGCAGTCCACAACAACGAGGCAACGTTTTACGGAAGAAATATTGTGTTTTCCAGTCTGGGTTTTGATACATTTTCTTCCATGGAATTTATGAATGGTCTGACGGATAATCTGAACGGTTGGTGCAACGATGATGTGCTGACAAAAGAAGTAGTCAAAACACTGGATAGTACAGAGGGACCGGATTTTACCATGGTAATTACCGTACAGAGCCACGGGAAATATGATGGTATTTCCATGGATGACCCTGACATTACCGTGAGCGGAGCACCGGAGGGAAAAGAGGATGCCTATCAATACTACGTCAACCAGCTTTACGAAGTGGACCAAGTAATCGGAGCGCTGATACAGGAGTTGAACCGTCGGCAGGAAAAAACGGTTCTGGTATTATATGGAGATCATTTGCCGAGTATGGAGTTGGGGGAGGATGATTTATCCAATGGCGATTTATATCAGACGCAGTATGTCATCTGGGATAATATGGAATTGGAAAAACAGGATAAAGATTTGCATTCTTTTGAGTTGTATGCGGATGTCCTGCAGCGGATTGATATCCATGAGGGAATGATTACCAAATACCATCAACAGACAAATCATGGAAAAAAAGCTTATTATGAGGGCTTGACTATGTTGTCATATGATTTGCTGTATGGAGAAAACTATGTCTACGGGGGAGAAAATCCCTTTGTTGCTACGGAACTTCAGATGGGAACGGAGAAGGTGCAGTTGACAAAGGTTCAAAAGACAAAAGGAAAATACAGGGTAATCGGGAAAGGATTTACACCGTTCTGCAAAGTCTATTATGACGGGAAACAGATAGAGTCCGTTTGGAGAGATTCCGGTTGTCTGGAAATTCAGGATGACTTTGAACTGGAGGAAAAGGAGAAAGCTGAAGAAAAGGTGAAAGCAGCAGAAGATGATCCGGACGATTTGAGAGATGTGCCGGATGCATTTGTAGTGGAGGTGCAGACGGAGGACGGAGTGGTTTTGGATTCTACGGAAATATTCCCGGCATCGAAACTAAGGAAATAAGTTGAAAAATCATTTTATAGAGATAAAAAACGTCTCTAAGAATGATTATGGTTTCATACAAGAAAGATGCAAAATCAGCATTTTTCGTATATCACACATTACAGTTATTTTCTGTCGAATGATGGAAAATAACTTTTTTTTTGTTGTCATGGTTTGACATATTTCGCATGGCATATCGTCTATACTATGTTCAATGAGTGCACAGAGTAATAAGTTGCTGCCATATTCACGCAGATTATTATTCGATGTACTTGGGACGGAGAGGCAGGTGGAATGCATGATAGTTTATCTCGATGTGTATTTCATTCTGAATCTCATCCTGAACCTTTTTCTCGTGGGAATTACGGCTCTTTTGCGGGGGAGATGCATATCATTCAGGCGTCTGGTTGCTGCTTCCGTGGTGACAGCGGTAGGCTCTACGGGAATATATGCCGCTCATTTTTTTGTCGGAAAATGGTTGATGATTGTCAGCATGGCAGGGATGTTACTGTTGGTATGGATGGCTTTTCCGGTGAAGGAAATGCGGCATTTTGGAAACGATTTGCTCACTTTTTGGTTGGTCACATTGGTGACAGGGGGAGCCCTGACGGCGATGCTCCATGGATTGGGGCAGTGGCTCCGGGGGATGAACGAAAAAGCAAATGTTTCTATGGGAATGATTTTGTTTGGACTCTTTGGCTTGGGAGTTGTTTTTACTCTTTTGGCAAAAGAACTCGTGAGTCTGAAACAAAATCAACATTATACGGAGGAAGCTGTGCTGTCGCATAACGGCAAAACTTATTCCTTGCGCGTATTGTACGATACAGGAAACCAACTGGTTTCCCCATATACCGGGGAGAGGGTGGCAATCCTTGCGGCAGATTTTGCACAGCGTATAGGGGTTGAAAGTGAGCAGACTCCGCTGTATATTCCCTATCATTCCATTGGAGGCAGCGGAGTTTTGCCAGCTTACCGTCTGGAGTGCCTGCAGACAGCGCACCACGGGCTTCTGGAGCATTTTCTGGTTGCTGTCAGTGATGAGCTGAAAGAAGGGCAGGATATACAAATGATTGTTAATATTACATAACGCCGAAGGGCAGAATGGAGGAACGCTATGCTGAAGATATCAGTGGCAAAAAAATTTCAATTTCGGGTAACATCAGAATTTCGTGGGATTTTCTGTGGAAAAAACGGAGCGGATATTCATTACATTGGTGGGGCAGAAATATTACCGGCACCCTTTTCTGCAGAGGAGGAAAAGGAAATTTTGGAAAAACTGGGCGGAAATAATGACAGTGAGGCGCGAAGCAGCCTGATTGAGCATAATCTCCGGCTGGTAGTCTACATAGCAAAAAAATTTGAGAATACGGGTATTGGGGTAGAGGATTTAATATCCATAGGAACGATTGGATTGATTAAAGCAATCAACACGTTTAATCCATTAAAAAATATTAAACTTGCAACCTATGCGTCGCGCTGTATTGAAAATGAAATTTTGATGTTTCTGCGGCGTAACAATAAAGTGAAATATGAAGTATCTATTGATGAGCCGTTAAATGTAGATTGGGATGGCAATGAGCTCCTGCTTTCGGATATTTTGGGAACGGAGGAAGATATTATATCAAAAGATCTGGAGGATGAAGTTGACAGACGGCTTTTGCGTATGGCATTAGATTGTCTGAGCGAACGGGAACGCGCTATCATTGAGCTGCGCTTTGGTCTGAACAGAAGGGACGGAAAGGAGTGTACACAGAAGGAAGTTGCCGATATGATGGGAATTTCCCAGTCCTACATATCTCGTTTGGAAAAGAAAATTATGAAGCGTTTGAAAAAAGAAATCCTGCGTATGCAGCAGGTATAAAAAAACATGTTTTGTAAATCCTACTTTATATCAGATTGAAACCGTGGAGGAAGGGTCATGGCAATGTATAAAGTAGAGATTTGCGGCGTGAATACGGCAAAGCTGCCCTTACTAAGCGAGGAAGAAAAAAAAGAACTATTTGATAAAATCGGCAAAGGTGACAAGCAGGCAAGGGAGACATTTATCAAAGGGAACCTACGTCTTGTACTTAGTATTATCCAGCGTTTTTACAATTCCGGAGAAAATATTGACGATTTGTTCCAGATTGGGTGCATTGGTCTGATGAAGGCGATTGACCACTTCGATGTAACGATGAATGTTAAGTTTTCCACTTATGCCGTTCCCATGATCGTCGGCGAGATTAGAAGATATTTAAGAGACAACAACAGCATACGTGTCAGCCGCTCCATCCGCGATACGGCTTACAAGGCAATTTATACCAAGGAAATGCTGATGAAAAAATCGGACAGAGAGCCGACCATTGAAGAATTAGCAAAGGAGTTAAATATTCCGGCAGAGGATATTGTCTTTGCTCTGGACGCCATTCAAAGTCCGCTATCTTTATATGAGCCGGTGTACGCAGAAAGCGGAGATGCCCTGTATATTATGGATCAAATCAGCGACAAGAAAAACCGTGAGGAAAGCTGGGTAGAGGAGATATCATTAAAAGCAGCGATTGAACGATTATCCGGCAGAGAACACCAGATTATCAATTTACGGTATTTTGAGGGGAAGACACAGATGGAGGTGGCAGAGGAAATTCAGATTTCCCAGGCTCAGGTCAGCCGTCTGGAAAAGAAAGCACTGCGTACAATGAAGAATTATCTCAGTTAGATTGTCATAAAATAACAGAAAGAAAACCGGAGGCACTTAAAGATGCGTTTGTGTGATCTGCGGGAGAAAGAAGTGATTAACATCTGTGACGGGGAATGTCTGGGAAATGTGTGCGACTTAGATTTTGACAGAAAAACAGGGCAAATCTGTACATTAATTATTCCCGGTCCCTGTAAGGTGTTAGGGATACTGGGCAGAGACCAGGAGTACTTGATTCCTTACCGTTCGGTGTGCCGCATCGGCTCCGATGTCATACTTGTAGAGGTGGATATCGAGAAATGCATGCATAAAGTTAAGTGGGACTAAAATGCAGTGGAGTTTTCATCTATGCGAAATCACCTTTTGACACTGGAATCTTTTTATAATAAAATAAAAAGATAAAATACGAAAGTGTATATGACTTTACACGGAAATGAGGTGCAAGATGAAATGTCCTTATTGTGGGGAAGATGATACGAGGGTAATCGACTCCAGACCGGCAGATGAAAATATGTCCATTCGCAGAAGGCGTCAATGTGATAAGTGTCAGAAGCGTTTTACAACGTATGAGCGCGTGGAAGCGATTCCTTTAGTAGTGATAAAGAAGGATCAGACGAGAGAACCTTATGACAGGACAAAAATTGAAAAAGGATTATTTCGCTCCTGCCATAAAAGACCGGTCTCCGTGCCGCAGATGAATCATTTGGTGGACCAGGTAGAAGCAAAGGTATTCAGTAAGGAGGAACGTGAAATTCCCAGCAGTTATATCGGAGAGTTGGTCATGCAATATCTGGAAGAACTGGATGCCGTTGCCTATGTACGTTTTGCATCTATTTATCGGGAGTTTAAGGATGTGGATACATTTATGGAGGAATTAAAGAAAATTCTGGATAAATAGCGGTTGATTTTTTGTTAAATGTGTGATAGTATCAATAACACGGAGAGTCTCTTTCTATACATAAGGGAAAGGACTATATGTTTTGTGAATCTTATTGTGCAGCGATTCAAGGTATTGAAGGCTGTATCATCCAAGTTGAGGCAGACGTTTCCGACGGTCTGCCTTGTTTTTCTATGGTAGGTTTTCTGGCTTCTGAGGTGAAGGAGGCGAAAGAGCGGGTTCGTATTGCACTGAGAAACAGCGGATATCGGATTCCGCCTAAGAAAATCACCGTCAATTTATCCCCGGCAGATTTCAGAAAAGAAGGGACAGGGTATGATCTTGCCATTGCCACGGCAGTGTTGGCAGCATTCGGCTATTTTCCGGAGGAATATTTACAAAAGGGGTTGTTGTTAGGAGAGTTAAGTCTGGACGGGCAGATTAAAGGCATTAACGGTGTACTTCCCATGGTATATACAGCATTGGAACATGGCTTTTCCTATTGTATCGTTCCGATGGAAAACCTCATTGAGGCACAGATTGTAGAAGGGATTCGGGTCATGGGGGTTCGTACTCTGTCGGAAGTGGTACAGTGTATGCAGGAATCGCCCGATACGTGGAATTATTCCCGGCGGGAGCAGCTTGATGTGCAGCAAAAAAACAATACTCCGGATTTTACGGATATCCGGGGACAGGCTGTCGTCAAAAGAGCTGTGGAAGTTGCCGTGGCGGGGAGACATAATATTCTTATGGTGGGTCCTCCCGGCTCGGGGAAAACCATGATCGCCAGACGTATTCCGGGAATTATGCCGCCTTTGACTTTTGAGGAGCAGATGGAGATATCCAAAATATACAGTGTGTCCGGTCTTCTCGATGAGAAGCAGCCTGTTGTGACAGACAGACCCTTTCGCTCACCTCATCATACCGTACCCCAGACAGCATTAGTGGGGGGAGGAAGGTACCCGAAGCCGGGGGAGTGCAGCTTAAGCAGTGGAGGTGTGCTTTTTTTAGATGAACTGCCGGAATTTCAGAGGCAGTCATTGGAAGTACTCAGGCAGCCCTTGGAAGAAGGGTATGTGACGGTGTCCCGTCTGGAGGGCACATACAGGTATCCGGCAAAATGTCAGTTGGTGGCAGCAGCAAATCCCTGTCTGTGTGGTTTTTACCCGGACCAAAAACGCTGTACCTGCACCCCCGCACAAATCCATCGTTATTTCGGAAAAATCAGTCGTCCCATTCTGGACCGTATTGATATATGCACGGAGACAGTATCCCTGGAATACCGGGAATTAGAGAATGATACAACTGTAGAAAGCACGGCGGTCATCAGGGAGCGTGTTGTCCGTGCCCAAGATGTTCAAAAGGAAAGGTATCGTAAGGAGAGCTATCAATACAATGGAGAATTATCTACTCAAGGCATCAAAAAATTTTGCATACCGGAGCCGGATGCTGCTGAATATCTGCAGGAAATTTTTGTAAAAAAATCTCTTACTGCCAGAGGCTATCACAAGATTCTGAAAGTAGCGCGAAGTATTGCGGATTTGGACGGCTCCGAACGAATTACACTGCGTCATGTCAGCGAAGCGGTCTGTTACCGGAATTTTCCCCAGGAAAATATTTCCGGGAGCATATATTAGAAAGGGTTGGGATAGAATGGAAGAAAGAGTATATGCATTTTGGCTTCACACGCTGCATGGAATTGGTCTGCGAAAGGCAAGTGCCTTACTGCAAGTCTATGACACGGTGGAAAATATTTATCATGGAAATAAAAACAGATTGTCTGACATCCCATGCCTCAACGAAAAAGATAAAGAAAATCTCGTTCATCCGGCGCCGATAAAAAATTTGAAGGATGAGTTGGATGCTCTGGAAAAACGAGGAATCCGGTTTTGCTGGATGGGGCAGGAGGATTACCCGGTAAAGCTGCGGGAAATTCCCGATGCACCCTTCGGATTATTTTACCGTGGTCATCTACCGCTACAGAACCGTCCTGTTGTTGCAGTGGTCGGTGGCAGAAATGCTTCTCATGAAAGCCGGGAGATTGCCCGCAGCTTTGGCAGGCAACTGGCGGAAAACGGTATTTCCGTGGTCAGCGGTCTGGCACAGGGTGTGGATATCAGCGCACAGAGAGGTGCATTGGAAATCCCCGGCGGCAGGACGTATGCAGTACTGGGAAACGGCATTGATATCTGTTTTCCCAGACAACATATTGAGCCGTTTATGCAGATGCAGCAAAAGGGTGGTGTGATTTCGGAATACCCACCGGGCACCCCGGGACTTGCCGGAAATTTTGCTTTCAGAAACCGAATTATCAGCGGACTATCGGACGGTGTCCTTGTGATTGGGGCGCGGGAAGGAAGCGGATCCCTGATTACGGCAGAATGTGCATTGGAGCAGGGCAGGGAAGTTTTTGTTGTGCCCGGCAAAATTACGGACACTGCTTACGCCGGGGGTAACAAATTATTAAAATCCGGGGCAGCAGTCGTGACGGATATACAGGATATTTTAGACGGTTTGGGACTGTTTCTGGATGACAATGTCAGCAGCCGGAAGAAAAAAAATAAGGTTATGCTTGAAACGACAGAAAAAATGGTGTATGCTATTTTAGGTTTTGATGGAATTCATATTTCGGAGATCGTCGGGCGCACCGGAATAACCGTGCCGGATGCTATGGAAGCCTTGCTGTCTCTGGAAAGGAAGCAGTTGATTGTCATGGTGGGGCAACACTACTATGCGTTAAGACTGTGACTTGATGAATGATAAAGCGTTAGGTGTGAGGAAAGGAAGTAAAGATCATGGCAAAGAAAAAATTAGTGATTGTAGAGTCACCTTCTAAAGCGTCGACCATAAAAAGATTTTTGGGCAGCACCTATGAGGTGGTAGCATCAAATGGTCACGTCCGTGATTTACCAAAGAGCACACTTGGCATTGATATCGAAAATGGCTTTGAGCCGAAGTATATTACCATTCGCGGAAAGGGAGAACTCCTGGCAAAACTGCGTAAGGAGGTAAAGAAAGCAGACAAAATATATCTGGCAACTGACCCGGACCGTGAGGGAGAAGCCATATCATGGCATTTGTCTAAGGCATTGAAATTAGAAGATAAAAATACCAGCCGGATTACATTTAACGAAATCACTAAAAATGCAGTGAAAAAGTCTATAAAGGAAGCCAGGGAAATCAATATGGATCTGGTAGATGCCCAACAGGCGAGACGTGCTTTGGACCGTATGGTAGGTTACCAGATTAGTCCGGTACTCTGGGCGAAGGTAAAGAGAGGATTAAGTGCAGGTCGTGTACAGTCTGTAGCTCTGCGCATCATTGCAGACAGAGAGGCTGAGATTAATGAATTTATATCCAAAGAATACTGGACGCTCTCCGGTGAATTTATGGTGGAGGGTGATAAAAAGCCGTTTATGGCAGATTTTTACGGAACGACAAAGGAAAAACTTTCTATTGAATCAGAAGCGCAGTTAGATGACATTATTCAAGAATTAAAGAAATCAGAATTCACCGTATCCGACATCAAGACATCCACCCGGAAAAAAAAGAGTCCGCTGCCGTTTACTACCAGTACATTACAGCAGGAAGCAGCAAAGACGTTAAACTTCTCCACGCAGAAGACCATGCGTCTGGCACAGGGGCTGTACGAGGGTGTCGCAGTGAAGGGAAGAGGAACCGTTGGTCTTATCACATATCTTCGTACGGATTCCACCCGTATTTCCGATGAGGCAAAGGAAAGTGCCAAAGAATATATTGCCGAAAATTATGGAGAGGAATATCTGGCAGAGGGGGTTAAGAGTCGAAAGGATAATAAGAAGATTCAGGATGCCCACGAGGCAATCCGTCCTACCTATGTGGATATTTCTCCTACTTTGGTGAAAGAGTCATTATCCAGAGACCATTTCCGTCTGTATCAGTTAATATGGAAACGTTTTCTGGCAAGTCAGATGGCACAGGCACAGTTCGAAACGACTTCCATTAAAATTGATTCCGGAAAATATCGCTTTACTACAGCTGTCTCCAAGGTGGTTTTTTCCGGATATCTGACAATTTATCAGACAGAGGAAGATAAAATTGAGAAAAAAATAATTTCCAGACATCTGGAAAAAGGTGTTAAGCTCAAAGTGGGAGAATTTGAGAAGAACCAGCATTTTACTCAGCCACCGGCACATTTTACAGAGGCATCCCTGGTGAAGACCTTGGAGGAGCTTGGTATTGGAAGACCAAGTACCTATGCACCTACTATCTCCACTATTATCAATCGCCATTATGTGGCAAAGGAGCAAAAGAATCTGTATATTACGGAGCTGGGAGAAGTGGTTAATTCCATCATGAAAAAATCTTTTGCCAGTATCGTCGATGTGAATTTTACAGCATATATGGAAGGGCTATTAGACCGTGTAGAGGATGGATCGGTACCATGGAAGACGGTAGTGGAGAACTTTTATCCTGATTTACATGAAGCTGTGGAAATTGCACAGAAAGAGCTGGAAGAGGTAAAAATTGAGGATGAAGTCACCGACGTCATTTGTGAGGAATGCGGCAGGAACATGGTGGTTAAATATGGTCCCCATGGAAAATTTCTGGCATGTCCGGGATTTCCGGAGTGCAGGAACACCAAACCATATTTGGAAAAAACCGGTATTCCGTGTCCGAAGTGCGGAGGCGACATTGTCATCCGTAAAAATAAAAAGGGCAGACGTTATTATGGCTGCATGACTTATCCGGATTGTGATTTCATGTCATGGCAGAGACCGTCCACGGAGCATTGTCCGGATTGTGGCGGGCCGATGGTAGAAAAAGGCAATAAACTTGCCTGCATGGATAAGCAGTGCGGTTTTGTGAAGCCTATGGAACAGAAAAAAGAAGAAAAGTAAATCTTGTCATGGAGGACGAGAATCATTAACAGAGGGAACTGGCGGTAACGGGTTCCTTCTGTTTTTACTTAAACTTAGGAAACTTTTCGTTTCCCATTAGGTGAAAACGCTTCACATAGTCAGCATAGGTATTTGTCACTTCGTGACGCTGGATGGCGCGGCAAAGGTGTGCAAAGCATATTTCATATGCTTTGGCTTTAGATAATGTAAAGTTGTGAGAGTGTGCGAAGCACACTTTGTTCTGCCGGCACAGT
The DNA here is from genome assembly GCA_022510685.1 of Lachnospiraceae bacterium. Classification (GTDB taxonomy): domain Bacteria; phylum Bacillota; class Clostridia; order Lachnospirales; family Lachnospiraceae; genus Butyribacter. The sequence continues at coordinate 18,085 of JAFLTA010000021.1, forward strand.
GATACCGGGAGACGAGTAATTTAGGAATAAATATAAGACAAGCAGAAATGATGTATGCTGATTTTTAAAATAATATATAATAAGAATTAATTTTGGGCAGACGGTTGATATCCCTCAAAAAAATTTAAAATTACACATGATTGGGTTTTATTAGATTTTATGGTGAATTTAGTCGATATGGATTCGACATAAAATTGTGTTTTTTTGGGAATTCATAATTTGCACTTGTAATTTATGCAGTTTAATTTTATAATGTTATATGTGTATTTATATAGTTGGGATAAGAATGTTCTTTTATAGGATGATGTCGGGCTTAAATAGTGCTTTGCACTAACTGGCACAGATATTGATGCATTGCAAACTTGTATGCAAAACTTGTATGCATATGTAATATGTCTGTGTTAGTTATATCCCGAAGGGAGTTTGAGCCCGACAGCAAATATGAATTAAGTGATAGAAAGGAGCAGGAAAAGTGATTGCATCAGGAGCATATAACTATATCAATGTTTTGGAAAAAGCCTGCGATGCCAGTTGGACAAGGAATTCATTGATTTCCAACAATATTGCCAATGTGGACACGCCGGGCTATAAGCGTAAGGATTTACGTTTTGAGGAATACTTGGGCAATGCGGTTTCCCTTGGTACTTCTCTGGATGAGGAGATTGCAAATGTGGATTTAGACACATTGACGGGGACTACATATACCGATTACGGCATGGTGAGTTACCGTTTGGACGGAAATAATGTGGATATTGATACGGAGAGTGCAGAACTGGCGAAAAACCAGATTAAGTACTATACCATGTTGGATTCTGTCAGTCAGGAATTTTCCAGACTGAAGATGGTCGTACAGAAATAATAAATACTATAAGAAAAGTATTTTTTGATATGATGCTATAGAATGGAGGAAAAGTCATGGGTAACGTTTTTACGGGAATGAATATCAGTGCTACCGGTATGACAGCACAGCGTACACGTCTGGACATTATTTCTCAGAATATTGCCAATGTAAACAGTACCAGAGATGCCGATGGTAATGTTTATCGACGCAAATCAGTTATATTTGAAGAAAAAAATTATGTTTCTTTTAGTGATTCGCTGGTGAATGCTACCGGAAATCTGGGAAAAGGTGTAAAGATTTCACAGATTTTTGAGGACACGGAGGAGCCGCTTAAGAAGGTATATGACCCATCTCATCCGGATGCGGACGAGGATGGTTATGTATACTATCCGAATGTCAATACGGTGACAGAGATGACAGATATGATTGATGCCAGCCGTTCCTATGAAGCAAATGTGACAGCTTTTAATGCTTCCAAAAATATGCAGTTAAAAGCATTAGATATTGGTAAATAAAGATCAAAAGAAATAAATAAACAGTAAGGAGAGAAGCAAATGGATTTATCAGCATTATCCGGTGTGGATTTGATGACAGCGTTTGAAACACCGACGATTTCTTCCAAATTAGTGAAAGAATCCGATTCTCTGTTGGTGAAGGCAGATGAGGAACGGACAGCGTTTGACAGCATTTTTCAGTCAGCGTTAAACCTGATTGAGGAGACGAATGCATATAGCAATGCAGCAGAGGAGGAGGAAATTAAATATTCATTGGGTGAATCGGATAGTATTCATGATTTACAGATTGCACAGCAAAAGGCAAATGTATCTTTACAGTATACGGTAGCTGTGCGGGATGCCGTTGTAGAGGCTTATAGGGATATCATGAATATGCAGTTCTAAATTAACCCGATAAGGGAGTAGGAGAGTCTTGTTATGCAGGAGAGAATCAAGCAAATTCCCACCCGGTTGGTGGAATTTTGGAATAAATATACAGGGATACAAAAAACCATCATTATTGCGGTGATTTGTGTTGTTTTACTGGCGATTGGTCTTACTACATATTTGATTTCAAGACCATCATGGGTAAAATTCAATGAGTTCAGCAATTTAAATGATGCGACTGCCATGGCAAATGCATTGGACGGTGCATCTATTAAGCATAAATCCTCCAAAGATGGATTGACTCTGTATGTACACGATAAGGACATGACAAATGCCCTGTATGCCATGAGTGATAATAATCTGGTTGACACAGGTTATACATGGGACAGTGCTTTTGACAATTCTATGTCAACGACAGAGAGTGAAAAGAGTCAGAAGCGTATTTTGGCATTGCAATCTGAAATTCAAAAAAGTATGGTGAAATACTCTTTTGTAGACGATGCAGATGTATTTATAGATGTTCCGGAGAGTTCTTACAGTGTGTTGGATGAAGCGGGCAAAACTTCCATTACCGCGAGAATCACCGTAAACGAAGAACACAAAGAGCAGTTGGATTCCGGTGCAGCGCAGGCGTTGGCTTACTGGCTGGCAAATGCGGTGGGTACCGATGTGGAGAACGTAGTCATTAACGATACGGAGGGAACGAGTTTATATAACGGCTCTACTTCCGGAGGACTGGGCGGTGCGCTCAGTGGCGGTGTGGATGAGTATTGTGACAAACTGCGTAATACAATGGCAGCCAATGTCAACGACTTGCTTCTGAAACTTGCCTATGATGATGTGCAGGTGGGGACTCAGGGAATTCAGTTTGATATGGAGCAGGCGGAGATTCTTTCCAAAGAATACTCTGTAGCAGAGGGTAGAGAGTACGGATACCCGACGAATTTATATAATTACAGTTCTGAGGGCGTCAACGGTGTATCCGGTGAGCCGGGGACAGGCTCCAATGACGATGATACGGATACAGTAATTAATTACGGAAACAATTCCTCATCTTCAGTGTCCATTGAGAAATTACAGGGACTGCTTACCAATGAGGTGATTGAAAATAGAAAGAAAGAGTTGCCGGCAATCCAGTCGGATCAGTCAAGTTTAGCTCTGGTGGCACTTCGCTATCATGTATATGACGAGGCACAACTGGAGGCAGATGGCACTCTGGACAATATGACATTTGAAGAATTCATGGCTGCGAACAGTGAGCGTACCCAGATTACCATACCGGAGGATGAGGTACAGTTAGTTTCCAATGCCACAGGTGTAAATGCGGCAAATATTACTGTTCTTGCTTACGAAGTTCCGAAGTTTGTGGAGAAGACAAGTTCTGCTCGCGGACTGAAAGATTATCTGATGATTATCCTTGCGGTACTGATTATCGCACTGTTAATCTTCGTAGTGCTTCGCGGTACAGCACCTTTGAAGGTTGCCGAGGAGGAGCCGGAGCTTTCTGTGGAGCAGCTTTTAGCGACAACGAAAGAAAATCAATCCCTGGAGGATATCGAATTCAGTGATAAGTCAGAGACACGTAGGATGATAGAGAAGTTTGTGGATGAGAATCCGGAAGCGGTTGCTCAGCTATTGCGAAACTGGCTGAATGAAGATTGGGGATAATGTTTTAGAATAAAAAGAGTATGTGTCAGCGTACCGGCATAAATACTTATATTTTGCAACAAGTGTGCGCAGAAAAGAGGATGGGACATGGCTAAAAGTGATCTTAGTGGTATTCAGAAAGCGGCAATCTTATTGATTACGTTAGGACCGGATAAATCTTCCAATGTATTTAAGCACTTGAAAGAGGATGAAATTGAGCAGTTGACATTGGAGATTTCCAATACACGAAGTGTATCACCGGCAATGAAAGATGAAGTTCTCAGTGAGTTCTATGATGTTTGTCTTGCACAGCAGTACATCGCAGAAGGTGGCGTGGGCTATGCAAAAGACTTGCTGGAGAAAGCATTGGGTGCCGAACGTGCGAAGGATGTTATTGGCAAGCTGACAGCATCTTTGCAGGTACGTCCGTTCGAGTTTGTACGTAAGACGGATGCCAGCCAGTTGCTGAACTTTATTCAGGACGAGCATCCGCAGACGATTGCTTTGATTTTATCCTATTTGTCTTCCGGTCAGGCATCGATTATCATATCCGGACTGCCTCCGGAGAAACAGACAGATGTGGCGAAGCGTATTGCGGTCATGGACCGTACTTCACCGGATGTCATCAAGGAGGTGGAGAAAGTTTTGGAGCAGAAGCTTTCTTCTCTGGTCAATCAGGATTACACCGTTGTGGGTGGTGTAGATGCCATTGTGGAGATTTTGAATACGGTGGACCGTGGTACAGAGAAACATATCATGGAGAGTCTGGAAATCGAAGATCCGGAGCTTGCAGACGAGATCCGCAAGAAGATGTTCGTATTCGAGGATATCTTGTCCTTGGACGACCGTTCCGTACAGCGTGTGTTGCGTGAGGTGGACAATAATGAATTGGCAGTAGCGTTGAAGGGTGCTAACGAGGAAGTACAGAATCTTATCTTCAGCAACTTGTCCAAACGTCTTGCCAGCATGATTAAGGAAGATATGGAATTCATGGGACCGGTTCGTATGAAAGATGTAGAGGAAGCACAGCAGAAGATTGTTAATATTATTAGAAAACTGGAAGATTCCGCTGAGATTATCATTTCCAGAGGTGGAGGTGACGAGATCGTTGTCTAATATTATTAAGTCCGTCTATTTTAACGTGGACGTGGAACAGAGACATCTGATAGATTCGGAGAGCCGCATGGAGCAGTTGATTCCGGAGATTTATGCGGCAGAAGAAAGCAGCGAAAAACCATTCACTTTTCGACCACTGCAGTTAGGGCAGGAGTTGGATGGAGATTTAGAGGAAGGTTTTCAGGATGGACTTTCTGTGATTCATATGGATGATGTCCGTGAGGAGGAGCGCCAAAAGCTCTCTGAGGAAATCAGTCAGGAGATGGAGGAAGAAGTTCAGGGAATTCTTGAGCAGGCAAAGCAGGATGCGGAAGAGATTATAGAGCAGGCGCGCAGTGAAGCCGATGACATTCGCAATCAGGCAGAGAAAGAAGGCAGGGATGTGGGGATACAAGCCGGACTTGCCGAGGCAGATGAAAGAGCCCAAGAGAGAGAAAAACAATTTCAACAGACTATGCAGTTGAAATTGAAGGAATTAGAAGAGCAGAGACGGCAGATGGAGCCGTTTTTTGCCGGTTTAGTGGCTGAATTAGTAGAAAAGATTACCGGCGTAGTGTGCAAAGAAAAAAAAGGTGTGATATTGCATTTAATTGAAGGTGCAGTACAAAACCTGGAGAAGCCGAAGCAGGTTACACTTCGCGTATCCAAAGAGGATATGGCGTTAGTGTCACTACACAAGGCGGATTTGAAGAAAGCTGCCGGAGATGTGCTGGAGTTTGATGTCATGGAGGATTCCAGCCTGGAGGCGAACCAGTGTATTATTGAGACTGAAAACAAGATTATAGATTGCAGTCTGGATGTGCAGTTGAAAAATTTGCAGGAGCAGTTGCGCATGCTGGCAATGTAGGTTGAAAACTGATTCTAGGACAGCCAAAAACGCAGTCCAAAAATCACTACACTTCAACCTTAGAAAAAGCAAAAACAACTTTTTCAATACTATTTGTGTCGCCGACGAAGGCGGCATGGAAAACTTTAATGCAAAAGGAGTGGCACCAGATGGATTCCATGGATTTAACAAAATACAATATGTTATTAGAGCAGTCCTTTGAAAAACGTCTGGGCAAAGTGTCTAAAGTGGTAGGACTGACAGTGGAGTCCATTGGACCTACAGCAAAGCTGAATGATCTGTGTAATATTATCACTAAGGATACAAATCAGGTAATCAATGCAGAAGTGGTGGGTTTTCGGGATGACAGAGTACTTCTTATGCCCTATGATCTGACAGAGGGAGTGGGTGTGGGAAGCCGTGTTGAGAATACCAATGCGCCTCTCAAGGTGATGGTAAGTGATGATATATTAGGAAAAGTATTAGATGGATTGGGCAACCCGATGAATCAAGAGGAGATTCAGGGAGGGGTGCCCTATTCTGTGGAAGCAGAACCACCCGATCCGTTATCCAGACAGTTGATTGACGAAGTGCTGCCCTTGGGTGTGAAAGCGGTAGATGGGCTGATCACGGTAGGAAAGGGACAGCGTATCGGGATTTTTGCCGGTAGTGGTGTGGGTAAAAGTACCCTTTTAGGTATGTTTGCCCGCAATACGAAAGCTGATATCAACGTGATTGCTCTGATTGGAGAGCGTGGTCGTGAGGTGCGCGAATTTATCGAGAGAGATTTGGGAGAGGAAGGAATGCGCCGCTCTGTCATGGTAGTGGCGACGTCCGACAAACCGGCTCTCATCCGTAAAAAAGCGGCAAAGACGGCAACAGCCATTGCAGAGTATTTCAGGGATCAAGGAAAAGATGTATTGTTTATGATGGACTCCTTGACGCGTTTTTCCATGGCACAGCGTGAAATTGGATTGGCATCCGGGGAGCCCCCGGTATCCAGAGGATATCCGCCAAGCGTGTATTCGGAGATGCCGCAGCTACTGGAGAGGGCAGGGCGTTCTGCCCGCGGCTCCATAACAGGGTTGTATACCGTATTGGTTGACGGAGATGACTTTAATGAGCCGATTGCAGATACTGCACGAAGCATTCTGGATGGACATATTGTTTTAGACAGAAAGATTGCCCATGCCAATCATTATCCGGCGATAGATGTTTTACAGAGCATATCTCGTGTTATGACGGGGATTGCCACAGAGGAGCATAAAAAGGCCAGCGGACGCTTGAACAATGTTCTTGCAACATATCGCGAGGCAGAGGATTTGGTAAATATTGGTGCCTATAAACCGGGCTCCAACAAAAATATAGATTATGCTTTGGAAAAAATTGATGCAGTGAATGAATTTTTAATACAGGATGTAGGTGAAAAGTTTCAATTTGAAGAAGAAGTAGAACAACTTTGCAGGATTTTTGAGGAGGATGAATAAGTACAATGGCTAAGTTTATATTTAAGATGCAAAATATTCTTTCCGTCAAAGAAAAGTTAGAAGATCAGGCAAAAGCAGAGTATGCTCTGGAATTAGTTAAATTGCGGGAAGAAGAAGAAAAGAAACTGCTTCTGGAGCAGAAAAAATTATATTATGAGGATAAACTGACAACTGCTTTGATGGATACTTTGGATTTACGTCGTATCCGACAGTTGGAGGATGGTATAGAAGGTATCAAGTATGATATCTATATGCAGGAATTGGTTATCCTGCAACAGGAGGAAGCAGTAGAAAGGGCCAGAGAGCGTCTGGACGAGGCGATGAAAGAGCGCAAGATATATGAGAAATTAAAGGAGCGCGCCTTTGAGACGTTTAAGCAGGAATTGAATGCAGCGGAACAGAAAGAAATTGATGAATTGGTAAGTTTCCGTCACGGCACAACTGCAGAAAGTGAGGATTAAACAATATGGCAAAAAAAGACGATAATACTAACAGGGAAGCAGAGCAGCCGGAAACTCCGGGAAGCAGGCTGGTGACAGCATTAATTGCAATCATAATAATTATAATCTGGCTGATAGTATTTGCATTTCTGATTAAACTTGACGTAGGCGGTATTGGCAGTAAGGTGTTATATCCGGTACTCAAAGATGTTCCGGTGATTAATAAGGTTCTGCCCAAGGCTTCTGAGGATCAGCAGGCTTCCGAGGGAAATTACAAATATACGACTTTGAAGTCCGCAAATGCCCGTATTGCTGAATTGGAGGGACTGTTGGAATCCGAGACGGGTACCACCACAGCAAACTCCGATTATATTAAAAATCTGGAAGCAAGGGTTCAGGAGCTTCAAAAATACAAGGACAATGTAGATGCTTTTAACAAGCGTGTGGCTGATTTTGATGAAAAGGTAGTATTTACTGATAATGCACCGGATATTGCCGAATATCGGAAATATTATGAGGGAATCGCTCCGGAGAATGCGGAGAAGATATACCGTCAGGTGATTCTGGCAGAGCGATATAGCGAGAAGGCAGAGGAACTTGCTACATTTTATGCCAATATGGACGCTGCTACAGCGGCAAGCACATTATCAGAGATGAAAGAAGATTTGGATTTGGTCTGTGACATACTTGAAAATATGGACCAGAAAAAAGCCGCTGCAATTTTGCAGGAGATGGATGACACGTTTGCCGCACAGATTACCAAGAAGATTTCGGCGGTAGATAAATAATGTGCATGGCTAACAATGGTGTATACGGCAGAATATTCTGTTGTTTACATATAGACATCAGGTGTCAGGAGTTTTGACACGCTGAATAATAAAAAATAAAAGGAGGTGAAAAGAGAGTGACAGGAGTAGGAAACGTTACGTCAGCGAAAAGTGCAGTATTAGATTTGCTTGCAACTTCCGCAGTAAACGCTTCCGCGCAGAGTGCAGATTTCGGTCAGGTGATGCAGCAGTCAATAGGCAGTAAAGATATGCAGTCCAGCCGTCCGGCAGATGGTGGCAAGGTAGCTGTAGATGACAAAGCCGTATCACAGCCTGTGAATCCTACCCAGGATGTGCCTGATGAAAAAGTTCAGACAGCGAAAGATTCTTCCGGTCTTACAAAAGACAGTTCGCCGGAGACATTTGAGGAAGCTGTCAAGGAGCTGGTCAAGGATGTTCTGAATATCGACGATGAAGAACTGGAAAGCTTGTTAGCACAGCTTGGACTTCTTCCGTTAGATTTGTTGAAGCCGGAAAATATGCAACAGCTTGTTCTGGCAGTTAATGGTGGAAATGATATCACAGACCTGCTTATGGACGAGACGATGATGTCCGATTTTCAGGCGCTGATGCAGGGAATGGAAGACATGAACCTTTCGGCAGAAATGATTCCGACAGAGCTTGCAGATGTATTGCAGCAAATGGAACAGGTTGCACCGGAAGAGATTGTATTGGATGCTGAGGCTTTGGATGAAGTTCAGGAAGAAGGCATTCCGGTTATCATTGAGAGAGACCCTAAGGCGGTCAATCAGCAGGCGGTGACGCAGGATGCAGAAGTATCAGATGAACAGGGCATAGTAGAAAATCAGAATGAACCGGTTCAAAAGGTAGAGGCATCATCTCAGAGTGACCAGACGGAAAACGGCAGCACTCAGCAGGAAAGTCTCCCGCAGCAGACTGAACTTCATGAACAACCGGTTCATGCGGAAAATCCGTTTAACCAGTTTGTTACGGAAGCAGTAAAGGAGCCACAGGCGACACAGCCGGTCAATCAGACAATGCAGATTATCGAGCAGATTGTACAGCAGATTCGCATTTCCGTACAGGTGACAACGACAACAATGGAGATGCAGCTCAATCCGGAAAGTCTTGGAAAAGTATTGCTTACCTTATCTATGAAAGAGGGGATGATGACGGCAAACTTTACTGTACAGACAGAAGAGGCACGTATGGCGATTGAAAGCCAGATGTATACTTTGCGCGAGACGTTAGAACAAAAAGAATTTAAAGTAGACGCTGTGGAGGTAACTGTTTCAGATTTTTCCTTTACCCGTAGCGGTGGCGAAGACGGGGATTCCAAAAACATGGAGCAGGGCGATGGAAGAAGCCGCAGGTTCCGTTTTGAGGAGAACGAGGAGGACGATGAAGTTACAGCATCCGAAGAAGCAGAGCGTGTACGGCGCAATGTAATGCGCGACAATGGAAGCAGTATTGATTTTACAGCGTAATGGAAAGGAGGAAATTATGGGCACAGTTGCTAATGTAGTAGACGGAAAATTGGATATTCCAGAGACTTCCATGGAAACTGAGAGAAAAGTCGGTTCCGAGCTTGGCAAGGAAGAATTTCTGCAGCTTCTGGTTACCCAGATGAAATATCAGGATCCGTTAGAACCAGCTGACAACACAGAATATGTATCCCAGTTGGCGCAGTTCTCCGAGTTAGAGCAGATGCAGAATCTGAACAGTACGACAACAAATACTTCTGCATTTACTTTGGTTGGCAGACAGGTACGCATTGCGGTTGATTCCGGAGTGAATGGAGTGTCAGAGGTACAGGGAACAGTAGATTATGTTACAATCCAGAATGGAAAAGCATATGTTTCTGTAGAAGGTACTCTGTATTCATACGATGATGTCATTGAGGTAATTGATGAATTCTATCTGGTTCAGCAGTGGTTACCAGGTGTTAAGGAGCAGAGTGTTACTTATCGTCATTTTGATGAGCAGGATGTGATTGTTAAGGGTATCGAACTTGGTTCTCATGGATACGAAGCAACCAGCTTTGCTGCTGTAATTATTGATTCTAACGGGGAATCACATGCAATCAGTCCGGAGCATCTTTCTTACAACAAGGGTACACTTACCATCAGTAAGGAGGCCTTTAAGGGCTTTGATGCAGGAAGCTATCAGATTGCCTTTGTATTCAATGATGCAGCACAGACAGTAGTAACAGGAAAAGTTGCACTGGAAGTTAAGGGAATTCGTCCACCGTCGGAAGACGATGACGACAAGAAAGATCAGGATGGAACAGGAAGCGGTGACGGAACAGGAAGTGCTGACGGAACCGGAAGTACCGGTGGAACAGGAAGCACCGACGGAACAGGAAGTGCTGACGGAACCGGAAGTACTGGTGGAACAGGAAGTGCTGATTAATCAGAGGCAGAGGATGCGTTAGAAAGAAATGACACAGCCTACACGAATGCCTTGACAAAAGGATTCAATATTAAGAGAGCGAGGTGGAAAGCAGATGCAGCGGTTAGAAAAAGGATATACTCAATCTATCCAGCAGATGACTGGGCAATATTTGCAGAAGCAAAAACCTGAAAAATCTTCTTCCACAAAATCGGAGCTTTCTTTTCAGGAGATTCTGAAGACAACAACGACAAAGCCGGAATTAGTACAGAATCTTAAGTTTTCCAAGCATGCCAATGAGAGGCTTGCGTTGCGCAACATTAACCTGTCTGCGGAGCAGATGGAGCGTTTGGAAACAGGAACGACGAAGGCACGGGAAAAAGGAATTCAGGAGTCTTTGGTCATGGTAGATGATTTGGCGTTTATTGTGAATGTCAACAGTAACACAGTAATTACCGCAATGGATGATTCCTCATCGGGAATTTTCACAAACATTGACGGTGCAGTTATTGGATAGGGGAATACATAATCAGCCGGCCCTTTTGAAGGAGGCAGTGGATTCTGAATGCCAGATGAATCCATTACGTATTCCTAAGTGATGAGTATTTAGGAGGAAAAATATTATGATGAGATCACTTTTCTCTGGTGTTGCAGGTTTGAAGACACACCAGACAAGAATGGATGTTATTGGTAATAACATTGCAAACGTAAACACAGTTGGATTTAAGTCCAGTTCAGCAAACTTTACTGATACCTTTTATCAGACGATTTCTTCTGCCAGCGGTCCTAATGCACAGACGAGTACTGCCGGTGTAAACGCAAAGCAGATTGGTCTCGGTTCTTCTGTAGCATCTATCACTACAAATATTACAGAACAAGGTGGAACTCAGACGACAAACCGTGCACTGGATGTGGCAATCAACGGAGATGCTTTCCTGATTGTAAAATCCGGCGGAGCAACTTACTTCACAAAATCAGGTGCTTTGAATGTGGATGCTGACGGTACACTGTATTGTACAACCAACGGTGCTACTGTACAGGGATGGCTTGCAGATGCTGATGGTAATATTGTTCGTGACAGTGTAAGGGATTTGAAAGTAATGTCCGAGGAGTATATGTATTCACCGCCAACAGCAACAGCAAATGTTACTCTTACAGGTAATGTAGATAAAAACGACAAGAACTTACCGATTACATCAGGAAATACAACGACAATCAATACGCAGGAAGGTTTCCGTATGACCTTTACATTCTTTGACAGAATCGGTGAGGAGTATACAGTGCAGATGTATCTGCAGGAGACAGAAGAGCCGGGAGCATACAACCTGGTTATCAGTGATGTACTGGATTCCAATGGTGAGTCCCTCTTTGTGAAGAAAACGGTAACGATAGACCCGAATACAGGTATAGAGACGACAACCTACAGTGCAACCGGTGTGGTTGTTCAGCTTGGTGCAGCAACTTATACAGTGACTGCTGACAATCTGAATGCGGAGACCGGTAAGTATACAGTATCCGGTACCGCTACAGGTGCCGCTGCCGGTACGGTGGGTGCTGCTCAGGTGCTGTTTGATGCAAAAAGCGGTGAATTTTTAGGTACTAGAAATGATGTGGCAGGCAGACCGGGAACATCTCTTTATTCTAACAAGGCAATTTTGTTTGATGTAGTTACGGTGCCTGATGGCAGTGGAATTGATGATACATTCTCACACTATGACGCAGCCAGCGACCTGGGTGGTGTAGAGGTAGATGTTAGCTACTTGACCCAGTATTCCCAGGGTGGTGTGGCTAATACATCTTATTACCGCGGTACTCCGGCTGGATTAGGCGGTGGTAATGTGGCAGGTGAGCTTGCCGGTATTTCCATTGACCAGAGCGGAAAGATTATCGGAACCTATACCAACGGTGATAAGAGAGTATTGGCGCAGTTGGCAGTAACTACATTCTCCAACCCATCCGGTCTGGAGGCTGTGGGTGACAGCTTGTTTGCAGCAACACTTAACTCCGGTTTGTTTGACGGTGTAGGTATGGATATTACAAGCGGTGCCGGAAAATTCACGGTAGGTGCGCTGGAGATGTCCAACGTAGACCTGTCTACAGAGTTTACCCAGATGATTATCACTCAGCGTGGTTTCCAGGCGAACTCAAGAATTATTACGACATCAGACTCCATGTTAGAGGAGCTTGTAAATCTTAAGAGATAATGAGATAATATTTTAGAAATCTTGGTAACAGGCAACTGCGTTGCCTGTTACCTTTTAATTTATTGTCGAATGGAATGGAAAAAGGAGTAGTCTATGATTGATGTAACGAAAATGAATGGAATAAATATTACTGTGAACTCCGATTTGATTGAAACTGTGGAAGAAACACCGGATACGGTGATAACTTTGACCACCGGAAAAAAAATAATTGTAAAAGAGAGTAGACAGATGATTAAAAATCTAGTAAAATCATTTAAGAGAGATTGCACTTTTATAGATTAAGATCCATTAAAAGTACAGTACAATAAAAATAAGGTGGTGGCGAAAAGTGGATATAGCAACACTGGTGGGGTTGATTGTATGTCTTGCCATGGTTATCCTGGGAATTATTACGGGTCCTGAGGGTGCGGCAGGTCTGAAGCACTTTTATGATTTGACTTCTATCTTCATTACGATTGGTGGTTCCATGTCGTGTATGTTGATGCAGGCAAAGAACATTCCGGAGTACTTAAGTAATTTTAAGTCTTTTAGCCTGGCGATGAAAGTGATGCAGGCAAATGAGGCGGAAGTAATCGGGAACATAATCAACCTGTCTAATGTGGCACGTAAGGAAGGTCTTCTTGCTCTCGAGGAGGCGGCAAATAACATAGAGGATGATTTCCTCAAAAAGGGTATCATGCTGATTGTGGATGGTACCGATCCGGAACTGGTGCGAAGCATCATGGAGACGGAACTTGGCTCCATAGACGGACGACATAACGAAAAAATCGGATTCTGGGCGAACTGGGGTGGTATGGGTCCTGCCTGGGGTATGATTGGTACATTGGTAGGTCTCGTAAACATGCTTTACAACATGGACGATATGGCCATGATCGGACCTAACATGGCGGTGGCGTTGTTGACGACACTGTACGGTTCTTTGTTGGCAAACTGGATTTGTGTGCCGATTTCCTTTAAGCTGAAAATGAACAACGATTTGGAAATCAAGATGAAAGAAGTCATGGTGGAAGGTCTCCTGTCAATCCAAGCGGGTGAGAACCCACGTGTTATTGAGGAGAAACTGAAATCCTTCCTGGCACCGTCCGTTCGCGATGAGATGGGTGAAAAAGACGCAGCCGAAGGTGGTGAGGCATAATGGCGAAAAATAAAGAACAACAAGAGATTAAGACCGATGGATGGAAAGATACCTTTTCGGACTTGATGAACCTTTTGCTTTGTTTCTTCGTGCTTTTGTATTCTATGTCTGTAGTAGATGAGGTAAAGTTTGCCGAATTGGTTGCTTCCCTGTCTAACAGTTACAGTATTTTCAGTGGTGGTGCCCAGGCAATTGGTGAAGGCACATTGGTATCCAGTGGTGCGACCCAGCTTAATAATCTGGACGATTATTATTCCGATATGGGTAAGCAGGCTGAGGATACCGAGAATCCTGAAGATCCGATGAAAGAGTTGGAGGCAAAACAGGCTGCAGAGAAAAGAGACGAAGTAGAGAAGATATATGCAGACGTTGTGGAAGCGACAGAAAATAAACGCATCGAGGATGATTTGGATGTGACTATTGACGATGGAAACAATTACGTCATGTTATCATTGAATGGTAGTGTCCTGTTTGAGTCCGGTAGTGCGGAAATTCAGTCCGGTGCCAAAACGATTTTGAGCCGTGTCAGCGATATTTTGAATAACTATCGTAAGAACCGGATTAAAATTGAGGGACATACGGATAATGTGGCGATACATACCGCAGAGTTTCCGAGTAACGTGTGGCTGTCTACAGCGAGAGCTACTAAGGTGTTGGAATATTTTAATTCAAAAGGATTACCAATGAAAAATATGGAGGCTTCCGGTCGCGGAGACGTGGAGCCAATAGCGACAAATAAGACGAAGGCGGGTCGCGCCAAGAACAGGCGTGTTGAAATAAAAATATATGGCTTGTCGAGTAACTAAAAACGCAGTAGAAAGGTGTAGGGAAGATGAAAAAAAATATTTTCAGTGTGATTATTACGGCATTGACGGTAATTAATGTGGTTTTAACAGCTATTTTGTTCTTTGTAATGGTTCCGACATTCACAAAGACAAACAACTTATTGACTGCTATTGCATCTGCAGTCAATCTTGACTTGGATGTGGATGGAACAGCCAGCGGGGATGAAAACTACTCCCTGAAGGATTTGGAGAATGTTGCGGTGACATTTGATACACAGCAGACACTGAATCTGAAAACAGGTACTGACGGAAATCCGCATTATGCGTTGTTAGATGGATACAGTCTTTCTGTATATAAAGAGGCTGATGATTATAAAGATGTCAGCGGAATTTTGACGAACAATCAGGCAGAAATTACAGATATCATTCGTGCGGTCATTCAGAATCATACTTCAGAAGATATATCAGAGGATCTCATTCAGAAGGAAGCCCTGGAGGAAATTCAGAATCGTCTGGATACTAAGGCAGTGAAGAAAGTTATGTTGACCAATTTCATGTACCAGTAATTGTTATAAAGTATTTACTTTCATTTTCTGTCAGTTTGTGGTATAATGAACATATTGGATGTGATTTGTGAAAAAAGGAATTGTTTTACCGTTGTGAGATGACAATTCGGATGTGAGGTGAAGAGAATGGGAGACACACTGTCTCAGGATGAAATTGATAATCTGTTGAGTGCATTGAGTACCGGAGAAATGAAGCCGGAAGAATTGGACGAGACAGAAGATAAAGCTGTCATGAATTACAATTTCGCCAGACCGTCGAAATTCTCAAAAGACCATTTACGAACGTTGGAGATTATATACGAAAACTACGGCAGATTGCTCTCTACCAACTTACCGGCATATTTTCGGAAATCGGTACAGGTAGAAGTAATGAATGCAGAGGCGAATGCCTATTCGGAGTTTGCCAATGCATTGTCCAACCCGGTACTGCTTGGTGTCGTGAATTTTGCACCGTTGGAAGGTAATATTGTAGTTGAATTAGCGACGAGTCTAGGGTTTGCGATTGTAGACCGTCTCTTGGGTGGTGGAGGAGATCCATTAGAAAAGACCCGAGAGTTTACAGAAATAGAGTTGATTATTTTAGAGCGTGTATTGGAAATATGCACGAATCTGATGATTGATCCATGGGGAAATGTGGTGGAATTGGAACCGCGTTTGGAACGAATTGAGACAAACTCTCAGTTTGCCCAGTTTATCTCCCCGACAGAAATGACTGCCATCCTTACCATCAATATTAAGGTGGGCGAGGTGGAAGGTCTGATGAATGTTTGTATCCCGTATTCCTGTGTGGAGCCGGTGATTGATAAATTGAATACCAAGTACTGGTATTCCACTGCTACAGCGAAGGACGATAATAGTTATACGGAAACTATGGAGCATTTGATTAACACTGCGCAGATTCCGGTTCGTGCGATGCTGGGAAGAAGTTTAATATCTTTCAACGATTTGATGAACATTCAGATTGGTGACATTGTTAAACTGGATACAAAGGTGAATGACGAACTTGAGATATATGCTGGAAATATCAAGAAGTTTTATGCCCTGCCGGGCGCAGCTTCAGATTCCTATGCGGTGAGAGTGACGTCAGTAATAAGGGAGGAGCAATAGAGTTATGGATGGAATGTTATCCCAGGAAGAAATTGACGCATTGACGAACGGCGGAGAGGATTCCGGTGCGGAGACTCAAGAAGGGTATACCGGAGAGTCCTTAACAGATGCGGAACGCGATGCGGTAGGAGAGATTGCCAATATCAACATGGGTACGGCAGCGACAACATTATCTACGTTGTTGAATTCCAAAGTTACCATAACGACACCGAGAGTGTCCTATGTAACACTGGATGATTTGTCGTCGCAGTATGACAGACCGTGTGTGTTTATTCATATTTCCTATATTGAGGGGATTGATGGCAATAATGTATTGATTCTGAAAGAACATGATGTAAAAGTCATTACCGATTTGATGATGGGTGGTGACGGAACCAATACAGATGGTGAAATCTCAGAGTTACATCTGAGCGCCATCAGTGAAGCGATGAACCAAATGATGGGTTCTTCAGCCACATCATTATCTTCCATGCTGGAAAAGAAGATTGATATTAGTCCACCTTCTGCCAGTTTGGTAGATTTGAACGATACTATCGTTGATAATACGGAAATCTCTGATTTCTTAAGCGGTGTGATTGTTCAGGTCGCATTTGATATGCAAATCGGCGATTTGATAGACAGCCAGATTATGCAATTGTATCCCTTTGACTTTGCAAGAGAATTATATGAGGATTTTACGAATAATATGTCTAACGAAAATACAACAACAAATGCCGCTCAGGAACCTGCTGCAGCTCCAGCAGCGGCACCGACCCCTGCAGCAGCAGCACCGACACCGGAAATGCCGGCAGGACAGCCTGCTCCGGCACCAGCGCCGATGCCGCAAATGGATCCAAATATGATGCAACAGCCATATATGATGCCAATGCAGAATGTCAATGTACAGCCTGCACAGTTCCAGCCGTTTAATGCGGGTGTGAGTCCGCTTATGCAGCAGGAAAATATCGACCTCATTATGGATGTGCCGTTGGAGGTAACTGTTGAATTAGGACGTTCTAATAAGTCAATCAAGGAGATTCTTGACTTTGCACCGGGAACAATCATCGAGTTGAACAAGCTGGCCGGCGAACCGGTAGATGTATTGGTAAACGGCAAGTTTGTTGCGAGAGGTGAAGTTGTGGTTATCGAAGAAAACTTCGGTATCCGTATTGTGGAAATATCCAAGTAAAGGAATGCATGTGCTGGAGGTGTAGATATGCTGATTATGGTGGCGGAATATTCTATGCTCTCCAGCATTATTAAATTTATATTTATCTTAATTGTTTTTATTGCCCTGCTCTTTGCAGCGTCCTGGTTTACGAAATGGTATGCCGGTTCCGGTATGTTAAAGAACCAGCGGGGCAATATTAAAATACTGGAAACGCATTCCATAGGACAAGGTAAAGTAGTGCAGATTCTCCAAATTGGTGAAAAGTATATTGCCGTTGCACAGGGTAAAGATACGGTAACATATTTGACGGAGCTTTCTGAGGAGGAGCTGGACTTTGAACCTGTAAACCAGTTGAAGACAGGTGGTTTTCAGGAAATGTTTGCAGAGATGGTGAAAAATAAAAAGAAACAGCAGGAAAAGTAGGATGGTGTTATGAGACAGATAAGAGAGCATAAATGGATTCATAAAATACGAAAACAAACGTGTATCAAGGCAATGATGATGTTTGTTTTGTTTCTTTGTATCTGGTTGGCAGCATCACCTGCATATGTCCGTGCTACATCACAAAATGTGGATAGTACTACACAGGATGAAATTTCCAGTACACCTGATGATGATGACAATACGTTGGATTTAAACATCACTTCTAATGCGGGAAGTGTAAATTTGGAAGCCACGTTACAGATATTGATTTTGCTTACGATTTTGAGTCTGGCACCATCTATTTTGGTGATGTTGACATCTTTTACCCGCATCATTGTCGTATTTCATTTTTTGCGCACGGCATTGGGTACTCAGACTACACCTCCCAATCAGGTGTTGGCAGGATTGGCGCTGTTTATCACCTTTGCTGTGATGGCACCGGTGTTTAATCAGGTAAATACAGAGGCGGTGCAGCCTTATATGTCAGGACGGTTGAATCAGAATTCGGCGATTGAGCAGGGAATTGCTCCATTGAAGGAATTTATGTTGAAGCAGACTCGGGAAAAGGACCTGAAGCTGTTTATGACATTAAATGATACTTCGTCGGACGAAATTGAAGATTTCTCGGATTTGTCCATCACTACAGTGATTCCGGCATTTATTATTAGTGAACTTCGGACGGCATTTATCATTGGTTTCATTTTATATCTGCCGTTTATCGTTATTGATATGGTTGTGGCGTCTACGTTGATGTCCATGGGTATGATGATGTTGCCCCCCACAACGATTTCGCTGCCATTCAAGATATTATTGTTTGTACTGGCAGATGGATGGAATCTGCTGATTGGACAGTTGGTGCAGTCGTTCCAGTGAGTGTGAAATCATGAGAATCATCGAAGGCAATATACGGGGAATAAATATTTAAATTTCAAGATATTTGGAAATAAAAATGCTACGGGAAAGGAGAGTGCGCAAATGAATGAGAGCATAGTCTTAGATATATCCAGAGAGACGATTTGGACAGCTGTGGAATCTGCAGCACCGTTATTGTTGATTTCTCTCATTATTGGTTTGATAATCAGCGTGTTTCAGACTGTGACATCGATTCAGGAGCAGACACTTACTTTTGTTCCTAAGTTTTTGGCGATTATGTTGATGTTGGTATTATGTGGCGGTTGGATTATGAATAATGTGGTGGACTTATTCAACTCGTTGATTCAGAATATTCCGCAATATATCCGTTGAATTTACTGTAGAGAATTGGAATTGTTAAGGAGAGACAGGCTGTGAGTTTTACGATACAATACTTGGAATATATATTGCTTGTATTTATTCGGGTGACTGCCATTGTTTATGTCGCTCCTTTTTTTGGTTCTCAGGAATTTCCGCGGCGACTGAAGGCGATTATAGCTTTTTTCTTTACGTTAATTGTCATGCATGGAATTGATTATACTGCCTTAGAATACAGCTCTATCTTTAGCTATGCATCCTTTGTATTAAAAGAAGCAATAACCGGGCTGTTGATTGGATTGGGCTCAAGGCTTTGTCTGTATATCTTAAATTTCTCCGGTCATATGGTGGATATGGAGATTGGATTTTCCATGGTACAGGAAATGGACCCCACCACAAGTATTAATTCTACGGTAACGGCAAATTTCTTTTCTTATATTTTTATGTTGTTTTTTGTTGTGTCTGATATGCACTATTTTATCATTGATGCCATGTTTGACTCTTACGAACTGATACCTATGGGCGGAGCAAAATTTACCATGGATTTGTATTCTATTATAGTTTCTTATATCGTGAGTTATTTTGTGATAGGGTTTCGGATCATTTTACCGATTTTCTGTTGTATTCTGGTTATTAATATCGTGTTAGGTATTTTGGCAAAGATTGCACCGCAGATGAATATGTTTGTGATTGGTTTACAGTTAAAATTGTTTGTGGGATTGTTTTTGATATATATCACGCTACAGCTTTTTGCCGGAGTGGCAGATTTTCTCTTTGAGGAGATGCATACGCTGACGAAATATTTCATACAAAGCATGGCATCTTAAACTCGTGTTTGCTATTTTCCTATAAATAATGTATAATAAAAATGATGCACTATGCATTATGAACAGGGAGAGCAGATACATTGGAGTGAGTGGATACGATGACATCGGAACAAAAGATTTGCTTATGGGAAAATCAATTCGGAGATTTTCCGGATTTGTCTGTGCAGTGCAGCTTAGCGACGGGAAAACGATTCGGTTTACGGTATGACTTACAGCTTTTTGCCAAAGAGGGTGAAGGCGGAGAAAAAACGGAGCCGGCAACCCCTAAAAAGCTGCAGGATGCCAGAAAAAAGGGACAGGTTGCCAAAAGCATGGATGCAGTAACAGCGATGTCTCTTTTGCTGTTTTTCTATATGTTAAAAATTATGATGGGATACCTGGGAAACAGTTTCGGAGATACGTTTTCTATGTTTATAGCAAAGATTTCCGATAATGCAGGAGGACAGTTCACCTTACAACTTGCCTGCTCCATGGTAGGACAGGTATTTGCAAGAGTGGTGATTATCGCGTTACCATTTTTTGCCACAGCATTTGCAGTAGCATTTTTGGTGAATCTGGTACAGGTAAAATGGGTGATTTCTTTTGAACCGTTAATGCCTAAATTTGACAAATTTAATCCGGTGTCGGGCATGAAACGTCTGTTTTCCAAAGATAAACTGATGGAACTGCTTAAGTCTGTACTTAAGATTTTGGCTATCGTTTATGTGGTGATGAATTATCTGAAGGATAAGTGGGCGCTGGTTATGAATATGTACTCCTATTCCCTGAACCAGGCGTTATCCCTGCTGGGTGATATCATCATCAATATCGGAATCCGTATTAGTGCACTGTTTATTATGATTGCAGTAATGGATTACTTCTATCAGAAGTGGAAATTCAGCGAAGATATGAAAATGACGAAACAGGAAGTAAAAGATGAGTACAAGCAGTCCGAAGGAGATCCGAAAGTAAAAAGCCAACAGCGTGCAAGAATGCAGCAGGCTGCCAGAAGGCGTATGATGCAGGACCTTCCCAATGCGGATGTAGTCATTACCAACCCGACACATCTGGCGGTTGCAATCCGTTATGATAAGCAGTCCCATGAAGCCCCCATTGTGGTTGCCAAGGGTGCTGACCATCTGGCGGCGAAAATCAGGGAAGCGGCTATCGCAAATGATATTGAGATTGTGGAAAACAAACCATTGGCGCGAATGTTATACCACAACGTAGAATTAGGAGCAGAAATACCACCGGAGTTATATCAGATGGTGGCAGAAATACTGGCATATGTTTATAACCTGAAGGGAAAAACCGGTTAAATGATGTGGGTGCTGCCTGCACAAGCAACCGGATACAGATACAATGCGGGGATAATATTCCCCCTAACACTGTTGATTAAGGAGATACACAATGAAACGATCTGATTTTCTATTAGGATTATATATCCTGATACCAGTTGTATTTTTGATTATTCCAATACCATTGCCGCTATTGGATATTCTTATGATGCTCAATTTGGCAATTGCATTGATTATTTTGTTTAACGCATTATTTTCCACAGAGGCGTTAAATATGTCGGTGTTCCCGACGTTGTTACTTATGACCACCTTGTTCCGTATTTCGCTGAACGTAGGTTCCACGAGAAATATTTTGCTGCGAGGCGAGGCCGGACAGGTAGTACAGACCTTTGGTGAATTCGTGGGTGGTGGTAACTTAGTTGTAGGTGCCATTGTATTTTTGATTTTGATTATTATACAGTTTATTGTTATCAATAAAGGTTCTGAGCGTGTATCTGAAGTAACGGCGCGTTTTACTCTGGATGCTATGCCCGGAAAACAGATGGCGATTGATGCCGACTTAAATACCGGAGCGATTACAGATGAGGAGGCGAAAGCGCGCCGCCAGAAAATACAGGATGAATCCACATTCTTCGGAGCGATGGACGGTGCTACCAAGTATGTTAAGGGAGATGCGACAGCCGGACTTGTCATTACGATAATTAACCTGGCAGGTGGATTGATACTTGGTGTAGTTATGCAGGATATGGAGCTTATGGATGCCATCCAGAAATATTCCATATTGACCATCGGTGATGGTCTGGTCAGCCAGATACCTTCCCTGGTTATTTCTCTGTCAACAGGTATTCTTGTGACGAAAGTTTCCAAGGAATCCGATGTGGGAAATGTGCTTATCACACAGCTGTTTTCTATACCGAAAGTATTGTACATTGTCGGTGGAACCATGGCATTGCTGGGACTGACACCGTTGCCGACCATGATTTGTTTCATTTATGCTATCGTGTTGATTGCAGCAGGTCGTGCCATTGAGTCTATGATGGAGGTTCAAAACATCGAGACAGAGGTAGACGAGGAGGAGGAATCCGTGGAAGAAATCCGTCGTCCGGAAAACGTGGTATCGCTCTTGCAGGTTGACCCGATAGAGTTGGAATTCGGTTACGGTATTATTCCTCTGGCAGATATCAATCAGGGTGGTGACCTGTTAGACCGCGTGGTAATGATACGAAGACAGGTGGCATTGGAGCTTGGATGCGTAGTACCGATGATTCGTCTCCGAGACAACATTCAGCTTAATCCGAACCAGTATGTCATCAAAATAAAAGGTGTGCCAGTCAGCGAAGGTGAGATTTTGTTTGACCATTATATGGCGATGAATCCCGGTTTTGTAGAGGAGGAAATCACAGGTATCCCTACATTTGAGCCGTCATTCCATCTGCCGGCTATCTGGATTACAGAGTCCCAGCGAGAGAGAGCGGAATCCATGGGATATACAGTAGTAGACCCGCCGTCTATTATTGCGACTCATTTGACAGAAGTAATCCGCAGCCATTTGGACGAGTTGTTGACCAGACAGGATGTCCAGAATCTTATCAACAACATACAGGAGGCAAATACCACACTGGTTTCGGAGCTGGTTCCGAAGATACTCAGCGTGGGAGAAATACAAAAAGTATTGCAAAATTTGCTGCGTGAGGGAATTTCTATCCGGGATTTGGTTACAATATTTGAAACCCTTGCAGATAATGCTGCCAGCACGAGGGATACGGATGTGCTCACTGAGTATGTGCGGCAAAGTCTGAAACGGGCGATTTCCAATAAATATTTCCCGGCAAACGAGATGACCAGTGTTGTTACCTTGGATCCGAAAATCGAACAGGAGATTATGGGCTCTATTAAGCAGACGGAGCAGGGAACTTACATCAATCTTGAGCCGGACAAGACCCAAACGATTTTACAGTCTGTGGGTGAGGAAATGGAGAAGATGGAGGAGCTTGGCAAGAATCCGATTATAGTTACTTCGCCAATTGTGCGCCTCTACTTTAAGAAGCTGACGGAAGAACAATTTCAGGATTTGATTGTCGTATCATATAATGAGATTGACACCAACGTAGAATTACAATCGATAGGGATGGTGACAGTATAGTGGTTATCAAAAAGTATATTGCAGAAACAGAGGATGAAGCCATTGCATTGGCGCGGGATGAACTGGGCAGCGATGCGGTAATTATGAATGTTAAGAGGTCGGTGCCTAAGGGGATATATAAATTCATTAAGAAGACTTCAGTGGAAATAACAGCGGCAGTGGATGATGCGCCTCAGGAAGAAGACAAGCCGGATTTTAGCAAGCTGCAGGAAGCCATTCGTAATCAGGAGCCTTATGCGGCGCCGGATTCTAAAGCGGCAAGGCAGGAGGAGCAACGAGAAAAACTGTTGCAGAGCGACCAGATTATTTCCGAAGATTTGGATGCGGAATCTGTCAAAGATCCAGTAAAAGAACAACAGGCGATTGAAGAAAAACTCAGCAGCCTGCAGAATCTTTTGGAGAAGCAGGTGATGCATTCACAGGATGCCGGAGAAAAAAGCTGGGAAAACCCGGAAGAAAAAGAGGAAGAACCGCAGGATAAACTTGGGACATATTTCCAACTTATACGGGATAAGATGTTAGACAATGAAGTGTTGGAGGAGTATGTAGATCAGATTATTCAAGCGGTAGAGACAGGAAAGCGCAAGGATTGGACGTTAGATAATATTTTGGCGGGTGTATATCAAAAAATTATTCTTAAAATCGGTCAGCCGCACTTGATTGATGTCCGTACCAAAAAGACAAAGTATATATTCTTTATAGGACCTACCGGTGTGGGAAAGACGACAACGATTGCCAAGATTGCGTCCACATTGAAATTGACGAAAAAGACAAAAGTGGCATTAATTACGTCGGACACGTATCGTATTGCGGCAGTGGAGCAGTTAAAAACTTATGCCAATATATTGGGGATTCCATTGGAGGTAGTGTATTCTGCAGAAGAAATGGAAAAAACCATGGATAAATTGAAGGACTACGATTTAGTATTGGTTGATACAGCAGGACGCTCCCATCAAAATTCGGAGCAGATTCACGATATACGTAATTTGTTGCAGAAGGTACCGGATGAGGACAAGGAAGTGTATTTAGTCTTAAGTGCTACGACAAAGTATAAAGATCTGGTGAATATATCTCAGGCATACAGCAAAATTACAGAGTATTTTCTCGTGTTTACCAAGCTTGATGAGACAGATACCGTAGGAAATATTTTCAATATCCGGATGCTTACGGGAGCTTCCTTATCCTATGCAACGTGGGGGCAGAACGTACCGGATGATATTGGAAAGATTGATGCACAAAAAATGACAAAGCAGCTCTTGGGAGGGAATAGCTGATGGATCAGGCAGAGCGGTTGCGAAATATTATTAAACAACAGAATACCAGACAGCATCTTGCTCAGGTCATTACTGTGACCAGCGGCAAAGGTGGTGTGGGCAAATCCAATGTCTCTGTGAATCTCGCAATTCAGCTGAGCCGCTTGGGAAAGAAGGTCATTGTTCTGGATGCAGACTTTGGTCTTGCCAATATAGAAGTGATGCTTGGACTGCGTCCTAAGTATAATCTTGCAGATATGATGTTTCATGGTAAGACTGTGAAGGATATCATTGCAAAAGGACCCGAAAATATCGGATTTATTTCCGGAGGATCGGGTCTCCGGGAAATGACCAACCTGACCAGAGACCAGATTCAGAGCCTGGTATTATCCATGTATGAACTGGATCAGGTGGCAGATGTAGTTATTATAGATACGGGAGCGGGTATTTCCGATTCAGTAATTGATTTGGTTATGTGCAGTGCACAGGTTCTTTTGGTGGCAACACCGGAGCCTACATCTATTACGGATGCCTATGCATTGTTAAAGACGATTCAACGTCAGGAAAATTTCGACCCTGAACGTATGAAAATACAGATGATAGGAAATCGGACACAAGGTTATGAAGATGGTAAAGAGTTATTCCACAAACTGAGTACTGTGTCAGATAAATTTTTGCAGGTGGAAATGGAGTATCTGGGAAGTATACCGGATGATGCAAAACTGCAGAGTGCAATTATGCGCCAGGAACCGGTGACGATTGCATATCCTAATTCTCCTGCTGCAAGGGCCATGATGGAGCTTGCCCTGCAACTGGAAAACGGAAATGTGCAGGGAGACCCTGTCCCTTCAAAAGGATTATCAGGTTTGTTGGCACGTATGTTCCGAGGGAAACATAGCTAAAAGGGGAATTAAGATGAAAAATATTTTCATTGTAGATGATTCTGCACTCATGAGAAGGGTTCTCTCTGATATAATAAATGCGGATGAAGAACTCCATGCAGAACGTATGGCTTCCGATGGCGTGGAGGCACTAGCGATTTTGGATTCCGGTTTTAAGCCGGATGTCATTGTTCTGGATATCAATATGCCCAGGATGAACGGAATCGAATTTTTAAGAGTGCTTCACGAGCGCGGACAGAAAGAAACAGTGCTTATCGTCAGTACTTTGGCAAAGGAAGGCGGTAAGGAAACAATTGAAGCACTGGAGCTTGGGGCTTTTGATTTTGTAACCAAACCTACCAATATTGCCGTTGCCAAAGGACCATCTTTTGCGCGTAAGGTGAGGCACATGTTGCATGTGGCAACCGGGTTGATAACGGCAGGTATCGATGATGCTGTACATATCAATGAAATGCAGTCGGAAAAGAAATCACCTCAGCAGAAAGCTCCGGAAAAGAAACCTGTGCAACAGATGCATGTATCGCCATCTGTGAGGAAGGCATATCCTACGTTTGTCAGCCAATTGCGCGGTGATCTTTCACTACATTCCAAGGAGCCGCTTGGAAAAGGCGCGAACAAGGTTGTAGCGCTTGCTTGTTCTACAGGAGGTCCAAAGGCATTGCAGGATGTGATTCCGTATCTTCCGAGTAATCTGGATGCAGCGGTGATGATAGTGCAGCATATGCCGGCAGGCTTTACCAGAACTTTGGCAAAGCGATTGGACGAAATGAGCAGCATACAGGTTAAGGAAGCGGAACATGGAGAGATTCTTCAAAAAGGCACGGTTTATATTGCGAAAGGCGGTTCACAGATGCGCCTGATTGAGAAAAGTAAACATGTGCATGAACTATCAGTAACTGTCGAAGAGGCCAGAAATGCTTTGAAACCATGTGCCGACATTTTATACGAGTCTTTGATGGAATCTTCCTTTGATGAGATTACGTGTGTGGTGTTGACAGGCATGGGTTCAGACGGAACGCAGGGTATCCTGCAACTGGAAAAAACCAACAAAATTTATGTAATTGC